>JBOHPM010000071.1:0-10064 GCA_050731715.1 Candidatus Rokuibacteriota bacterium | reverse complement strand
GCGGGCAGCTCGCCATCACCGCCGACCCGCGTGAGGCGGCGACCGGGGCCGACGTCCTCTACACCGACACCTGGATCAGCATGGGCCAGGAGGCCGAACGGGAGCAGCGGCGCGAGGTGTTCTCCCGTTATCAGGTCAACGACACCCTGGTCGGCTTCGCCAAGCCCACCGCCCTCGTCATGCACTGCCTGCCGGCCCACCGGGGCGAGGAGATCACCGACGCCGTCCTCGACGGGCCGCACAGCATCGTGCTGGACCAGGCCGAGAACCGCCTGCATGCCCAGAAGGCCATCATCCTGGCGCTGCTGGGAGGCTCGCTCGACGATGTCTGATCCCAAGCGCGTCGTCCTGGCCTACTCGGGGGGGCTCGACACCTCGGTGATCCTGCGCTGGCTCATGGAGCGCTACCACTGCCAGGTCGTCGCCTTCTGCGCCGACCTCGGGCAGGGCGAGGAGCTCCTGTCCGTCCGGGACAAGGCGCTGCGCACGGGCGCGGCCGCCGTCCACATCGTCGATCTGCGCGAGGAGTTCGTCCGGGACTTCATCTTCCCCATGCTGAGGGCCAACGCGGTCTACGAGGGCGGCTATCTGCTCGGTACGTCGATCGCCCGGCCACTGATCGCGCAGGCCCAGGTCGAGGTCGCGCTCCGCGAGGGCGCCGACGCGGTGGCCCACGGCGCCACCGGGAAGGGCAACGATCAGGTGCGCTTCGAGCTGACCTACGCTGCTCTGGCGCCACACCTGCGCGTGATCGCCCCCTGGCGGGAGTGGGAGCTCGGCTCGCGGTCGGCCCTCATCGAGTTCGCCCGTCGTCACGACATCCCGGTGCCGGTCACGGTCGAGCGGCCCTACTCGACCGACCACAATCTCTTCCACATCTCCTACGAGGGCGGCATCCTGGAGGACCCCTGGACAAAGCCTCCCGACAAGATGTTCCTGCTCACGAGCTCGCCCGAGGCGGCTCCCGATGTGCCGGTCGAGATCACCGTCGACTTCGAGGGCGGCGACCCCGTGGCGGTGGACGGCCAGCGCCTGGGCCCGGTCGCGCTGCTCGAGCGGCTCAACCGCGCCGGGGCCGAGCACGGGATCGGGCGCGTGGACCTGGTAGAGAACCGCTTCGTGGGCATGAAATCGCGGGGGGTGTACGAGACCCCGGGAGGCACCATTCTCCACGTGGCGCGGCGGGCGGTGGAGTCGCTCACCCTGGATCGGGAGTTGCTCCATCTGCGCGACTCGCTCGTCCCCCGCTATGCCGAGATGATCTACTACGGCTTCTGGTTCGCACCGGAGCGGCGGGCGCTGCAGGCCTTGCTCGACGAGTGCGCCCAGGACGTCAGCGGCACCGCCCGGCTCAAGCTCTATAAGGGCCAGGTCTCGGTGACCGGGCGGCGTTCACCCCGGTCGCTGTACCGGACCGATTTCGCCACCTTCGAGGCCGACGCGGTGTACCGGCAGCGCGATGCCGAGGGCTTCATCGCGCTGAACGCGCTCCGGCTGAGGATCCGCGCGCTGCGGGACCGTCAGAGCTAGCGCGTGCGCGTCGATGTAGTGCCCACCGCGGAGGCCCTGCACGCGCCGGGCGTGCAGGCGCGCACGGTGCTCGTCGTCGACGTCCTCCGGGCCAGCACCACGATGATCGCCGCCCTGGCCAACGGCTGCGCGGGGATCGTGCCCGCTCCCGACGCCGAGACGGCGCGCCGCCTGGCCGGTGGGCTGCCGGCGGGGACGTGGCTGCTGGCCGGGGAACGGCGGGGCGAGCCCATCCCCGGCTTCGACCTGGGCAACTCTCCGCTCGAGTACGTGGCCGAGCGGATCGCCGGGATGACCATCGTGCTGTCCACCAGCAACGGTACGCGGGCCCTGCTGGCGGCCCGCGGGGGGGCGGCCATCGGCGTGGCGGCGCTGGTGAACCTCAAGGCCGCGGCCGGCTGGGCCGTGGCCGGTGGGCGCGACGTGACGGTGGCGTGCGCTGGCGAGCGCGGGGAGGTCTCCCTGGAAGATCTGGTCGCGGCCGGCCTGCTCGTGGAGCGGATGGCGAGCGACGAGCCCCGCGCCGTCCCCACGCCGCAGGCCCGGGCGGCCGTGCGGGCGGCCGCCGGCTACGGGGAGGACGTCGCCCGACTCGCCGAGACGTCGGCGTGGGCGCGACACCTGTCGCGACGCGGGCGGGGGCCCGACGTGGCCGCGTGCCTGCTCCTCGACACGACGACGCTGGTGCCCGAGTATCGGCCCGAGATTGACAAGGTCGTTCGCGGCCCTCGATAATGCTTTCTGCGACGCGTCGCCCAGATGGGGTGCGGACGTGAACTTACCGATCGGTCTCACGCTCACGCGGATCGTCGCTGTGCCCCTCCTCATCGTGTTTCTCATCTCGTCGTCCCGGGTCCACGCGGTGATCGCGGCGGCGATCTTCATCCTGGCCTCCCTGACGGACTGGGCCGATGGAGTCCTGGCCCGGCGCCGCAACCAGGTGACGACGCTGGGGACGCTGCTCGATCCCATCGCCGACAAGCTGCTGGTCGCAGCGGCCCTCGTGTCGTTGCTGCAGATCGAGAAGATCGCGGCCTGGATCGTGGTGGTCATCATCGGGCGCGAGCTGGCGGTGACCGGGCTCCGGGCCGTCGCCGCCGGCGTGGGGGTCATCGTGCCGGCCTCGCGCCTGGCCAAGTGGAAGACGGTCAGCCAGTTCGTGGCCATCACCCTGCTGATCATCGAGAAGAGCGTGGGCGCCGCCGCGTTCCACCACACCGCCACCGCGGTCCTGTGGGCGGCCCTGGCCCTGACCGTCGTGTCCGGCGTCGATTACTTCTATCGCTTCTTCCGCAAGGCGGATTACCGCGCCATCGTGCCGGACGAAGACCGCTGGTCGTGACGCTCCTGGCCGGCGCGCTCGCGGCCTACCTCATCGGTGCCATCCCCGTCGGGTACCTGGTTGCCCGGGCCTTCGGGGTCGTCGACGTCCGCTCCCAGGGTAGCGGCAACATCGGTGCGGCCAACGTGCTGCGCACGGCCGGGCGCTGGCCCGGCCTGCTCACGCTCGGGGGCGACATCGCCAAGGGCTACCTGGCCCTCGTGGTCGGGAGCGCGCTCGGCGGAGGCGGGAATGCGGCGGCTGCCGTCGCCGCAGTGGCCGCTATCGTCGGCAACTGCTGGTCGATCTATCTCCGCTTCCGTGGCGGCAAGGGAGTCGCCACCGGGCTCGGCGCATTCCTCGGCATGGCGCCCTGGGCCACGGCGCCGGCGGCGCTGGTGTGGCTGGGCACGGCGATCACCTTCCGCTACGTCTCGCTGGCCTCGTTGATGGCCGCCCTCTGTGTCCCGATCGGCGCCCTGCTCCTTGGCTATCCGCGGGAGTCGGTGGCGGCCTGCGCGGTGGCCGCGATCATCATCGGCTATCGCCATCGCGACAACGTCGGGCGCCTGCTGGCTGGCACCGAACGCAGGCTGGGACAGCGACGACAGTCGGCATGATCCTCGGCGTCGTCGGCGGTGGGAGCTGGGGCACGGCGCTGGCGATTCACCTGGCGCGGGCGGGACACGCCGTTCGGCTGTGGGCCCGCGAGCCCGAGGTCGTCGAGGGGATCCGCACCGCCCGGCGCAACCCGTTCTACCTCAGCGACGTAGAGTGCCCGCCCGACATCACGCCGACGACGGACCTCCCGGAGGCGCTGGGGGAGGCGGCTATCGTCGTGGTCGTCGTTCCGTCCGAGTTCTTCGGCGCTACGCTGAAAAGCCTCGGCCGGCTTCCCGCCGGCGTCCCGATCCTGTCGGCGACGAAGGGCCTCGACCCCGAGCGTCACCTCCGGATGACCGAGCTCGTGGTCGAGCACTTCCCCCAGACTCCGGTAGCCGCGCTGTCCGGCCCGACGTTCGCCCGCGAGGTAGCACTGGGCCGGCCTACCGCCTGCGTGGTGGCCGCCCGCGACGACGGCCTGGCCCGACAGCTGCAGGCCGTCCTCGGTACGCGCGAGTTCCGGCTCTATACGAATCGTGACGTCGTGGGTGTCGAGGTCGGCGGCGCGCTGAAGAACGTGATCGCCATCGCCACGGGTCTGGCCGACGGACTCGGTCTGGGCGAGAACGCGCGCGCCGCGCTGGTGACCCGCGGGCTCGCCGAGATCACGCGGCTGGCCGTGGCCCTGGGCGGGCAAGCCCGGACCCTGGCCGGACTGGCCGGTTTGGGCGATCTGGTCCTGACCTGCACCGGCAGTCTCTCGCGCAACCGTGCGCTCGGCGTGGCCCTGGCCCGCGGACAGACCCAGGCCGCCGTCGAGGGTGAGACCCGGATGATCGCCGAGGGCGCGCGCACCGTGGCCTCGGCGGTGGCGCTGGCCGAGCGGCACGGCGTGCCCTTGCCGATCTGCGAGGAGGTCGCGGGAGTGCTCCTGGCGGGCAAGCCCCCGCGCGAGGCCCTGGCGGCATTGCTGAGCCGCGCGGCCCGGCCCGAGGAGGAGCCGTGAGCGCCGGAAGCCGAAGTCGTGTCTGAGCTGCGCAAGGACCCCGTCGTCGGTCGCTGGGTGATCATCTCGGCGGAGCGCGGCCGCCGGCCCTCGGACTTCGGCTCCGAGCCCATCCGGCCGCGCCTGACGAGCTGCGTGTTCTGTCCCGGCCACGAGGACAAGACGCCCCCCGAGTTGCTGGCCGGGCGTCCCCCCGGGGGCGATCCCCACGGAGCCAACTGGACGTTCCGGGTGGTCTCCAACAAGTTCCCGGCGCTGCGGATCGAGGGGGAGCTGGAGCCCTCGGGGGAGGGGCCCTTCGATCGAATGAACGGCGTGGGGGCGCACGAGGTCGTCATCGAGGCGCCTCAGCACGGTGCCTCGCTGGCCACCATGCCGGTCGACGCCGTGGCCGACGTGCTGCTGGCCTTCCGCGAGCGCATGCTCGACCTCAAGAAGGACGCGCGCTTCCAGTACATCCTGATCTTCAAGAATCACGGCGAGGCGGCGGGGGCCTCCCTCGAGCATCCCCACTCGCAGCTCATCGCGACCCCGATCATTCCCATCATGGTCACCGAGGAGCTGGCCGGAGCCGCCCAGTACTACGAGATCAAGGAGCGCTGTGTCTGGTGCGACGTGGTCAGAGAGGAGCGTCGGCGTCGCCGGCGGGTGATCCTCGATACCGATGGGTTCGTGGTCCTGGCGCCCTTCGCCCCGCGGTTCCCGTTCGAGACCTGGATCCTTCCTGCGCGGCACGGCTCGGCCTACGAGGAGTCAGGGGTGGACGTGCTCCGCGCCCTGGCCGGCGTCCTCGGCAGCTTTCTGCGCCGGATGAACCAGGCCCTCAACGATCCGCCGTTCAACTTCATGCTCCACACCGCGCCGCTGCACGAGCCCCACCGCGAGCACTTCCACTGGCACCTGGAGGTCATTCCCAAGCTCACGCGGATCGCGGGGTTCGAGTGGGGCAGCGGGTTTTTCATCAACCCCGTCGCCCCCGAGCATGCGGCAAATACACTACGGGAGGCGAGCGGCTGAGCTCAGGGCCCGGTTCGGGCAGCGTGGTAGAATAGCCGCGGTTCACGGCAGAGGGACGCGGGAATAGCTCAGTGGTAGAGCACGACCTTGCCAAGGTCGGGGTCGCGGGTTCGAATCCCGTTTCCCGCTCCAGCTCCAGGCCTTTCGTGGCTTCTTACCTCGGGGCGGCGTAGCCAAGTGGTTAAGGCGGAGGTCTGCAAAACCTCTATCCAGCGGTTCGAATCCGCTCGCCGCCTCCAGTTTTCTTCTCGTGACTGTACCGAAGGCGAGGCATTGCATTCGCCGGGGGACCACCGTAAATGAAACGGGTAGGAGTCGGCGTGGGGGCGTGACGAAACTGGCAGCCGTAGAGGGCTTAAACCCCTCGGTCCGCTAAGGACTTGCAGGTTCGAATCCTGCCGCCCCTACCAATTCTTGCGCGCGCCTGGCCCTAAAAGGCCGGTCGTGCGTCGGTAGTGGCCGCCCCAGCCAGAAGTGGGCAATGGCCGCGAACTCATAGAAGACCTTCTCCAACGAGCGGCTCGAGCTCCACCACCGGGCGGCATCGAAGTCTTCGAACGACGTGGGATGCACGAGGGCGGAGAGCCGGGCCTGGTAGTAGGCGTCCCAGATCATGCGGACCCTCCGGGTGTGCTGCGGTGAGGTGACCAGAATCACCCGGCGATACCCCTGGGCCCGTGCGTAGTCGAAGTCGACGGCCAGCTCCTCGTCCGTGTTCTCGACGACGCGATTGAGCCGCGCCACGGCCTGGCCCGGCACTCCGGCATGGGTCAGTGCGCGCAGGGCGCGCTCCTGAGGCCCTGGTTCACCAGCCAGCTCGCGGGCAGCGCGGGACGTGTCGGGGGGCAGGCTGACGACGACCAGTGGGGCCAGGCCTCGATGATAGAGGGTCGCCGCCTCGACCAACCGGGTCGGCCCGGTGCCGGCGAGGACGAAGATCGCGTCGCTCGGTTCGAGGCGATCGACAACGAGGAGGTACGAGCCCGCCCGGCGGATGCCCAGGGCCAGTAGCAGGCAGATCAGCAGGCCGGCCAGCCCGAGGATGAGCGTCGCTCGGCCACGACGGAAGAGGTTCATTGGACGAATCGTACCTGGCGGGCTATCTTACCCCCGATGTTCGCATCCCCCGGCGCCATCGCCATCCAGATCGGGCCCCTCGCCATTCGCTGGTACGGCATCCTCATGGCGATCGCGATCATTGTCGGGCTCTGGCTGGCCCACCGGCAGGCGCAACGCGAAGGCCTGCCCGCCGACGACCTCATCAGCGTCGCGCAATGGGGGATCCTGGCCGGCCTCGTCGGGGCGCGCCTGTACGAGGTGGTGTTCAACTGGGACTATTACGGACAGCACCCCCGCAAGATCCTGGCCGTGTGGGAGGGCGGTCTGGCCATCCATGGGGGCTTGATCGTCGGGCCGTTAGTGGGCGTGTGGTTGGCGCACCGTTGGCGCCTCCCGGTCCTGCGCAGCCTCGATGTCGCGGCGCCCAGCCTGGCGTTGGGGCAAGCCATCGGGCGCTGGGGGAACTTCTTCAACGAGGAAGCGTTCGGGCAGCCGACGAACCTGCCCTGGAAGCTCTACATCTCGCCGCCGCATCGTCCGCCCGGGTACGGCCAGTACGAGTACTTCCACCCGACCTTCCTCTATGAGTCGATCTGGGACTTCGCCGTGTTCTTGGTGCTGGTCAGCTGGCTGCGGCCGAAGCTGCGCGTGCATCCCGGCGCCCTCTTCTTCGTCTACATCGGTCTCTACTCGGTCGGGCGCTTCGCGATCGAGGCGCTCCGGCTCGACAGCTTCTGGCTGGGCTCGATCCGCGTGCCCCAGCTCGCCAGCGTGGTCGGGGTCGTGGTGGCGCTGATCGGGCTGGCCTGGAGCCGCCGGCGGGTGACGCCGGCCCCAGCCGGCTAACCCGGCCAGGCACGCGGGCCCCGCTACAATACTCACAATGAGAATCGAGCAGGTCGGCCCATACCTCTGGCGTATTCCCCCTGACGCCAGGCCGGGTATGCGCGTGCCCGCCCTCGTCGTCGCCGACGAGCCGCTCATGGCCCGGATCCGCACCGACGCTTCCCTCGAGCAGCTGGCCAACGGGGCGACGCTGCCCGGGATCGTCAAGGCTGCCCTCGCGATGCCCGACATCCATCAGGGTTACGGGCTCCCCGTGGGCGGCGTGGTGGCCACCGACGCCGAGCGGGGTGTGGTAAGCCCGGGGGCCATTGGATTCGACATCAACTGCGGCGTCCGCTTGCTGCGCACCGATCTCGACGTCGAGGCCCTGCACGCCAGCCTGCCCACCCTGGTCGACGCCCTCTACGCGGGTATTCCTACCGGTGTGGGCTCGAAGAGCCCGGTGGCGTTGTCGGCGGGCGAGCTTGGTCGAGCGATGACGGGCGGTGCGGCCTGGGCGGTCGAGCGTGGCTGGGGTGACCGTGAAGACCTCCAGCACCTCGAGTCAGGCGGGGCGTTGCCGGGCGCGGATCCCGAGCACGTCTCGGAGCGTGCCCTGGAGCGCGGGCGGCGTCAGCTGGGGACGTTGGGCTCAGGCAACCACTTTCTGGAGGTTCAGGTGGTGGACGAGATCTACGAGACGGCAGCCGCCGAGCGGCTGGGCGTCCACCAGGGGCAAGTGACCGTGATGATCCACACCGGCTCGCGTGGTCTCGGTCACCAGGTCTGCACCGACTACCTGAAGCTGACCGAGCGGGCGCTGCGCCGTTACGGCATCAGCGTGCCCGACCGTCAACTGGCCTGCGCGCCCGTCGACTCCGAGGAGGCCCGGACGTACCTGGGCGGCATGCGGGCTGCGGCGAACTTCGCCTTCGCCAACCGGCAGCTGCTCACGCACTGGACGCGTGAGATCATCCAGCGGGTGACGGGCTTCGCCCCTGGCCGCCTCGCGATCAGCGTGGTCTACGACGTCGCGCACAACATCGCCAAGGAAGAGACCTACGACATCGATGGCCGCCCGCGGCGGCTGCTCGTCCACCGCAAGGGGGCGACGCGCGCGTTTCCCGGGCAGCCGGTGCTCGTCCCCGGCGACATGGGGCGCTACTCGTTCTTGCTCCTGGGGACCGAGGTCGCGATGCGGGAGACGTTCGGCAGCACATGCCACGGCGCCGGTCGGCTGCTCAGCCGGACCGCGGCGGTGAAGGCAGCCCGCGGCCGCTCGATCAGCCAGGAGCTGGCCGCCCGCGGGGTGCTGGCCCGGGCCACCGGACGCGACGCGCTGGCCGAGGAAATGCCGGAGGCCTACAAGGACGTGAAGGACGTCGTGGATGTCGTTCACCGCTTCGGCATCTCGACCAGGGTGGCCCGGCTCCGGCCCCTCGCGGTCATCAAGGGGTGAGGTGCGATATGGTACAGTGGCCTTCATGTCCTGGTCACTGAAGCAAAAAGCCCTCGCCCTCCTCGCCCAGGAGGAAGGGGCCGTCCGCAAGGACTGGGGCGGCAAGGTCGCGGTGGCCCTCGTGTACCCGAACACGTACGCCGTGGGCATGTCGAACCTCGGGCTGCAGACGATCTACTGGCACCTCAACCAGCTGCCCGACGTCGTGTGCGAGCGCGTCTTCATGCCCGAGCCCGGGGATCTCGACGAGCTGCGGCGCACCGGCACCCGGCCGTTCTCGCTCGAGTCCCAGCGCCCGCTCTCGGACTTCCACCTGGTCGGCTTCTCGATCACCTACGAGGGCGACTACATCAACACGCTGCGGCTCCTGGCTCTGTCCAACATTCCCCTTCGCGCCGTGGAGCGGCGGCCGCATGACCCGCTGATCATGATGGGCGGCGTGTGCGCGTTCTCCAACCCCGAGCCGCTGGCGCCGTTCATGGACTTCATCGTCGTCGGTGAGGGCGAGGAGCTGGTCGGCGAGCTGATCGCCGCGTACCGGGAGGGGGATCGCGATCGCGAAGCCTTCCTCGACCGGCTGGTCGCCGTGCCCGGCGTCTACGTCCCCGAGCGCTATGCGGTTGCCTATCACCCGGAAGGCACGATTGCCACGATCCTGCCGCGCGCCGGCGCGCCCGCGACCGTCGTCAAGCGCCGCCTGCGCGACGTCGATCGCTTCGAGACCCTCTCACTGGTCAAGACTCCACTGGCCGAGTACGGCCACATGGCGCTGCTCGAGGTCGGCAAGGGATGCGGCCGCGGCTGCCGGTTCTGTCTGGAAGGGCAGATCTACCGGCCGGTCCGCCACCGCTCGGTCCAGGCGCTCGCCGAGAGCGTGGGCCGGATCGCCGCCGATCCCGGCAACCGGCGGATCGGGCTCGTGGGCGCTTGCGTGTCGGACTATCCCTGGCTCGGCGATCTGCTCAAGGTCGTGGAAGCCAACGGTCTCGAGCTCTCGATCTCGTCGCTGCGCGCCGACAGTTTGACGCCCGAGCTGGTCGCGGCGCTCGCCCGGGGCGGTCATCGCACGCTGACGGTGGCGCCGGAGGCGGGGACGGAGCGACTGCGATGCGTGATCCGCAAGGCCATTACCGATGCTCAGATCTTGGCCGCCTGCGACCTCGTCCGCCGTCACGGCATCCCCAACCTCAAGACCTATTTCATGATCGGTCAGCCCACCGAGACCGCCGAGGACGTGGAGGCCA
>JBOHPM010000070.1:0-10085 GCA_050731715.1 Candidatus Rokuibacteriota bacterium | reverse complement strand
GCCGGTGCTGGGGGAGCTGGCCACCCGGCTGCCGGTGAGCCTGGAGCTCGGGGCGATCGCCCTGCTTGTGGCAATTCTGGTGGGCGTCCCGATCGGGATCGTCTCCGCCGTCCGCCAGGACACTGCCCAGGACTACGTGGCCCGGAGCGGTGCCATCCTCGGGCTGTCCGTGCCCGGCTTCTGGCTGGGCACCCTGGTGGTCGTGCTGCCGGCCATCTATCTGGGCTGGAGCCCGTCCATCCAGTACGTGCGGTTCGAGACGAACCCCTGGGGCCACGTCGTCCAGTTCTTCGTGCCCGGCGTCCTGCTCGGGATCGCCTCGGCAGCCACCGTCATGCGCCTGACCCGCACCCAGCTCCTGGAAGTGCTCCGCCAGGACTACGTGCGGACGGCCTGGGCCAAGGGCCTCGCCGAACGGGGGGTGGTCCTCAAGCACTGCCTGAAGAACGCCCTGATTCCGGTGGTGACCGTGCTGGGCATCCAGGTGGCCCAGATCCTGAGCGGCACCGTCATCTTCGAGTCCATCTTCGGCCTGCCGGGGATGGGCCGGTTCCTGTTCGACGCGATCAGCGAGCGCGACTACCCGGTCATTCAGGCCATCAATCTGACGGTCGTGACGACGGTCGTGATGGTTAACCTGGCCGTGGACATGACATACGCCTGGCTCGACCCGCGGATCCGCTACTGAGCCCCGAGATGGCGCGTCCCCTCGAGGCCGAGCTCGCGGGAGACTGGGGGCAGGCGCCTGCCCGCGGCGGCATCCTGCGCCAAGCGCTCCGCGTCATCGGCACGTTCTGCCGGCGCAAACCGCTGGGGGCACTGGGCGCGGCGATCATTCTCGCCCTGCTGGTCATGGCGGCCTTCGCCGAGTGGATCGCGCCGTACGCCTATGATCAGCAGATCCCGAACGGCCGACTCCGGCCGCCGGGAGGTACATTCCTGCTCGGCACCGACAACGTGAGCCGCGACGTCTTCAGCCGGATCGTGTACGGGGCCCGGGTATCGGTCACCGTCGGCTTCGTCACCGTGCTCATCGGGAACGTGCTGGCCACCGTCGTCGGCATCACCAGCGGCTACTTTCGGGGGCGATACGACGTCGTGGTCCAGCGCATCGTGGATGCCTGGCAGTCGTTCCCCTTCCTGATCATCATCCTCTCGCTCCTCGCCGTCCTGGGACCGGGGATGCTCAACGTCATCCTCTCTCTGTCGATTCTCGTCGCCGCCGCGGCCTCCCGGGTGATCCGGAGCGCCACCCTGGCCGTCGTCGAGCATCCCTACGTCGAGGCGGCCCGGGCTATCGGCTGCGGCCACCTGCGGATCATCGCCCGCCATATCCTGCCCAACGTGCTGGCCACGATCGTGGTGGTGGCGACCATCGGACTTGGCGGCGTGATCCTGGCCGAGGCGGCCCTGTCGTTCCTCGGGTACGGCGTGCCGCCGCCTCACCCCTCCTGGGGCTCCATGCTGTCAGGGTCCGGGCGCACGTACATGTACAGCGCCCCCTGGATCGCCATCTGGCCCGGTGTGGCCATCTCGCTGGTCGTCTTCGGCTTCAACATGCTCGGCGATGCGCTGCGCGATGTGCTCGATCCGCGCCTGCGGGGCCGCTGATGACCCACGCCAGTGAGCAGGACACCTACATCGGCCGGGCGATGAAGCGGCGCGAGGACCGCCGCCTGCTGCTCGGCGTCGGCAAGTTCGTCGATGACCTCCGGCCCCCGGGATGCCTGTCCGTCGCACTGGTGCGCTCGCCACACGGCCACGCCCGCATCCGCCGGCTCGACGTCGAGGCCGCCCGGCGCGCGCCCGGCGTGTTGACCGTGGTCACCGGCGACGAGGTGGGCCATCTCGGACTCACCAGCGTGAACCGCGGCCCGATCCCCGACATGAAGATCCCGCCGCATCCGATCATCGCGGCTGGCGTGGTACACGCCACGGGCGTGCCGGTGGCGGCCATCGTGGCGGAGAGCGCCCCGGCGGCGGAAGACGCAGCCACGCCGTCGCCCCGCAATCCCCTCGGCGCCAAGGGCCTGGGCGAGGCCGGCTGCATCGCCATCCCCCCGGCGCTCGTCAACGCCGCGGTCGACGCGCTGACGCCGTTCGGGGTGACGCATCTCGACATGCCCCTGACCCCGGAGAAGCTCTGGCGGGCGATGCAGGGGTGACGAGGAGGGCCGCGATCGATCAGGGACATGAAGTAAGGGTCGAGAGCGCTCGATACGCGCGCCTGGCGCGCTCGAGGGCGGAAAGATCGGCCGTCGCCCGGCAGGGCGCCTCGATGGCCAGGGGCACGGTTGCGGGCAAGGCCGCGACCAGCTCGGCCAGCGGCAGCACGCCCTCGCCGGGGAGAAGCCGTCCCGTGCGCGCCTCGCGAATGAGCGCCGGCGTGTCAGCCGGCGCCGGCATATCTGCGGAGGCATCGCAGATCTGCGCGTACCGAAAGAGCGCCGGATCCGCCTGTCGGACGTGGACCGGGAGTCCCCCCGACCGGCTGAAGTGCAGCGCGTCGATCAGGACTGACGCGTTCGACCGTTTCGCTCGGGCGACCACGTGCGCGGCATGGGCCAGCGTGCGGACGCCGGTGTAGATTGCGAACTCTAGATTGACATTCAAGGCGTACGGAGCCGCCCGCTCGCACAGCTCACAGAATCGCTCGAGCGTTCTCGCCTCCGCGGGCTCGGCGCTCATGACGAGCACATGCCTGGCGCCCAGCCGCGCCGAGACCTCGAGGAATCCTTCCGGGATGCTGACCGGCTGGTCGGGCTCGAATCGCAGAAACTCCGTGTCGAGCACCGACACCCCGGTGTCGCGCAGCCGCAGCAACGTCTCCCGCAGCAGCGGCCCCTCGCGCAGGATGTCGTACGGCGGCACGCCCACGCTCGGTGTGGCCGTGAGTCGGATGCCCACGGTGCGGAATCCGGCGGCCGCCGCCACCATGACGAGCTCGGGCGGCGTCGTGTCCAGGACGGTCAAGTGAGCGAGCGAGAGCTGTCGGGTCATGACGAGGCGTTCGTAGGATAAACTCCGCGGCGATGAACGAAGCCGAGCCCGGTTACCTGCCGGCGACCGACATGCCGCGGTTCCTGCGCGAGATGATGGAGTTCGTCAGCCTGGGCGAGGCCGACCTGGCCGCCATCCGCCGCTCGGCGCCGATCGTGCTCCGGGACGCCGAGCACCTGACCGAGGCCCTGTACGAGCATTTCCTCAGATTCCCCCGCTCGGCACGCTTCTTCCTGCGCGAGGACGGCACCGTGGACGTCGAGCGGCTCGAGCGCCGCAAGCACAGTCTCACGCGCTGGCTGCGCGAGACCGCGCAGGCGGTGGCGACCCAGGAGTTCTCGTACTACCTGCTGACTGTGGGTATCTCGCACAGCCACCGGGCGCGCGGGCCGGGTGGGACGATCCCACCCCATCTGATGATCGGCGCCATGAGCCTCGCCCAGAGCGCGCTGGCCTCGCTGCTGGAGGCCGAGCTCGAGGGCCCCGAGGCGGCCGCGGCGTCCGTGGCCTGGAACAAGCTGCTCCTCGTCAACCTGAGCGCGCTGCTGCTCAGCTATCTGCCGCCGCGGCCGCTTCCGTGAGCTGAGCGCGCGTCAGACCCACCTTCTGGCCGGCCTCGAGGATCTCCTGCCACGTGGTCGCGTCCACGTCGATGCCCGAACGCGAGCGCTCAGTGCGGGCGATCCGCTCGGGGTCGCCGGGCACCAGGACCGGCGCCGACGGATCGGCCGGAGGCGAGGCCTTCACGTAGTCGACGAACCCGTTGATCTCGCGGCGGAGCCACTCGACGCCGGCCAGGCGGGCGGGGTCGATCAGGATCGTCGTCATGTTGTTCACGACGCCGCCCAGCCGCGGGTTGCCGGGCTGGATGGTCGGCCCGCCCGACAGCGCGCCGGCCAGCAGCTCGGTCACCACCGCCAGCGCGTAGCCCTTGTGGCCTCCGAAGGGGAGCAGCGCGCCGCGCGGCTCGGTGTACATCACGTTCGGATCGCGCGTGGGACGGCCGGCCGCGTCGATCAGGATGCCCTCACCGACCAGGTGCCCCTCGTTCCTCGCCACGCGCACCTTGCCCATGGCCACGGCGCTGGTCGCCATGTCCAGCAGCAGCGGCGGCTGCCGATCGGTGGCAGGCAGCGCGATGCACACCGGGTTGGTGACGAAGCGCCCGTCGCTTCCGCGGAAGGGCGCGACGGTCGCGCGGTGATCGGTGACGTTGACGAAGTGCAGCGACACGAGGCCGGCGCCGCTGGCCAGCTCGCCGTACGCCCCGACCCGGCCGATGTGATGGGAGTTGGCCAGCGTCATCACGACGACACCGGTCTGCCGACAGCGCTCGACCGCCCCCGCCATGGCCTGGCCGGCCATGGGGCGCCCGTAGCCGCGCCCGCCGTCGAACATGAGGATCGCGCCGTCGTCCTTCACCAGCTTGACGCGCGCGTTGGGCACCACGAGGCCCATGTGTAAATGCCGGATGTACGACGGGATCATGCCGACGCCGTGGCTGTCGTGGCCGGCGAGGTTGGCCTGGACCAGGTGGTCCGCGACGAGGTCGGCCTCGGCGGCGGCGCTACCGCCGGATATTAAAATCGCGCTGGTCACTCGTCGCAGCCGGTCGGCGGTCATGAGCACGAGGACGGCCTCCTGGGACTGGGTTGGCTGGCCACGGGCTCCTACTGAACCACGGGCGAGCCGTCCCGGCAAGCGGACGACGAGTCGACGTCGGCGCGTGGTGCGCACTATACGGATGTCGCGGCGGCGCAACTCGAAGGCGGTGACAGCGAGAAGCCGGCCCGCCTAACACTCCCCCCCCGAGTGCCGCCCACTGTCCGCTCAGTCCGCACCTGGGCGGGCACGGCGGCGCCGGTGCTCGGCCCGGCCAGCTCCGCGGTGACGTCATCCCAGGCGCGGACGCGGAACCCCGCTACCTCCATCACCTAAGAAGTTCGTGGTGGCGTCGGGCGCCCACATCACGGGGAAGATGACAGGTTGCACAGGACCAGCCATCGGCTCCTGGATCGCCAGCAGACCGCCGGGTCGCGGCGCGCAACGTGGCGAAAAATCGAGAATCCGAGAATCGCGAGCGGGGTCGGGATGGGTCATATACAGAACTATGCGATCAGATAGCCGAGTTCAAGATAGATCTAGTTAAGGTGACCAGCGATGTTCCGGAATGACGACCAGATCGCACGGCCTGCGCGGCGCCGCTTCCTCCCGGTAAGCGTCGTGGATACGGTGATCGTCTACTCCCTTCCCGAGGACTTCGACCGAGTCCGGGCAAAGGCATTACTCGAGAGGGCGCTCCACGAACGTTACGCCAACAAAGAGGAGTAATTCATGAGGAATTGGGTGTTCACCACATTTTTGGCTTTTCTGTTGACCGCTTGCGCCTCTACTCGTCAACCCGCTACGGAGGCGCAAAACCCGAATGCCCTGCAAGTGGGCACGCGAGACAATACCTACGTACTCTCCGTACCTGCGAGCAGGTTAATCCTGTACATTCCCCGCGGAAAGCTAGCCCCTACGACGAATCCCCTGGGTGGTGCCGCGAACAACCCGAGGTATTTCTATTTCGTCGATCGTCCTTTCCACGTTTCAGGTTGGTTCGAACCGGCGCAAAAGTTCCGTGGCATGCAGAAGTGGTGGGAAGATGAAACGCGGGCATGGAGTCGGACGGGACTGCCGAATCCAATAAACGTCACGTTCACAAAGATCGAGGGCTGGAACGCCGTAATTTACGATACGCCTGCTCCGCTCGGAAATAATTCGCATATCCGCGCTCATTGGGTACAGGTCGGCACCTGGATCGACGTCCACCTCTCGATGACCGCCAGCCGTCCTAGCACCGCAATCAGGTCCTCGTTGGAAACGTTTCTAAAGACCGTCGTTGTGCGCGAGCGAAACCAGTAGATCGAGCAATGGACGCCATAACCCATGAACGACTTAGAAGTTCTGCCGCCGAATCGCAGTGCCGTGATGGACACGGATCTTCATGGGGATTCGCACGCTATGGAAAGGCCGGCGGTTCTCGTTCATTCCGCGCTGGGGCGCTTCATATGGCCGGCCGCTGGGCCCAACGCTCGTAACTCCAAGTGGGCTTCGAAGGCCATAGTCGGAGCGCCTGCCGTGCGCTGATCTCAGGCGTTCGTGATCGACTTCCAATGCCTCAGCCGCGTTGCGATCAACTCCGCGCGTTGCCGATCGTCGGGTCCGTCCAGGATGCTCATGTCCCCTGGATCGGCGCGCCAGTAGACACCGGCCGTCCGCGCGTTCACTGTCGGGCGCGTGTCCGCACGAGTCGTGAAATACCCGGCCGCGCGATCGGCGGACTCCATCCGGATCTCCCCCGTCCCGTCCAACTGCGGCGCGTTCCGGTCCCGGGGCCGTTCTCCCTTCCAATAGTAGAAGACGCCCGAAGGCTCCTTCCGCTCCTTCACCGCCTCGCTCCGGTATCTCGCTGACAGGCTGCCATCCTCTTGCCATGAGCGGCCGCCCAGCTCCAGCGGGGAAAACTGCCACCACAGGCCCCCAATGCGGGGGACGCGGCCCTCGTTCTCGATCGCCTTCCGAAGCTTCTGGTTGACGACTCTCACCTCGGTAGGGTCATCGCTTCGCCGTACCGTACGCGAGGCCGAGGAGATCGCTCGGAAGCTTCGCGCCGCTCGCATGGAGGATGAAGGTTCGGCGCATTCCGAGGGCTCCACCGAAAAGGCCGGCTTCGAAGACGACATTGTCTCGCGGAGAAGCCTGACCGGATCCCGGGGGAGGTGATGCGGGCGGGCTGGTGGTCGTCCAGTCGTCCCGAGCGAGCGCGAACGCGGCGAAGTCGACTTCATGCGCAAGCTCGGGGAGACGGTCCAGTGTGGTGGTCCCAGGATTGAAGGATGTCGTCCAGGGTTCTACGTGCGCGACGTCTTGGAGACCGCGGGTCAGCGCCTGCAGCAGCTTCTCCTGCTTCCCTGACGAGCCCAGGAAGATGCGCGGCTTGTCCATCCGTTTCTCCCGACAGCCGGTCCTACGCGCGCACCAGCACGGCCTGGATCATCACGATGCGCCCCTCGTCCCGATTCCGCGTGCCCGCGCGAGTGATCCCGTCGACCGCGTCCCCCAGGACGATCCGCTGGATGGCCTGGGCAGGCACGACGGCGCCGGTGCTCGGTCCGGCCAGCTCCGCCGTGACGTCAGCCCAGGCGCGGACGCGGAAGCCCGCGGCCTCCATCACCGCGCGCATCTCCTCTGGCGCGTGCAAGAAGCTCGTGGTGGCGTCGGGCGCCCACATCACGGGGAAGATGACAGGTTGCACCGGACCGGCCATCGGCTCCTGGATCGCCAGCAGACCCCCGGGGCCCAGCACGCGGGCGAAACCCGCGTATAGCCGCTCCTTGTCGGCGATGTTCATACCGCTGTTCTGCGTCCACACCACGTCGAACCCGCCGGTGCCCATGTCCAGCGCCAGTGCGTCGCCGAGACGATGGCTGACCCGATCCGCCAGGCGCAGCCGGGCCGTGAGGGCCTCGCCCGTGCGCACGTACGACTCTGTGAGGTCGACCACGGTCACCTGACAGCCGAACTCGACGGCCAGCGTGCGCGCAGATCCGCCCAGCCCGCCCCCCACGTCGAGCACGCGCATGCCCGGCTTCAGCTCGGCCTGTCTGGCCAGCCGCAGGGTGGACGCCTTTCCGCCGCTGTGGAACTGGTCGGTCAGCGCCAGGTCGTCGATCGTCAGCGTGGCGACGTCCTTCCCAGTCGCGGCGAGCGCCTCGAGGATCGTGCGCTCCAGCCCCTGACGGCCCCAGTACGCGTTAGCGTCGTAGCCCAAGCTGTCACACCTTATAGAAGCTGAAGGATGGTGCGCCTGGGAGGATTCGAACCCCCGACCCTCGGATTAGAAGTCCGACGCTCTATCCTACTGAGCTACAGGCGCATCAGGTCTTAACGATACACCAGTCGCTGCGCCGGTTGGGGGGTCGAAGTTCCGTTGAAGTTGTAGAGCGCTGGCCGTGTTGTCCTGCCCCTCACTGACGGAGGAGACGGCGCCGCAGGCTGAGCCGGCACGCGCCTTTGCCACCCAATTCAGCGTATGAAAAGCCGATTGATGTACTTGTCGACCGCCGGACGAGACTGGACCTCCATAGGTTTGTAGAGCCGCGAGAAGCGCGGCAGCAGGGTGTAACCCACCTGCAGGACGAGCCGGGGTTGTCTGATCGGAATCGGTCCCGCGTGAAGCCCGATGGTAGCCTCCAAGAACGCGGTCCCCGCCGTGCCTGTGATGACGCACATGGCGTCGCGGCCAAAGGCTTTCTCGAGAGTCTTCGCGTCATAGGTACACCAGAACAGCTCGGGCTGAGTTCGATGACTCCCCCGTACAAAATGATGCGGCCCCGAAGTCTCATCCACGTCGGTCAGATAAACGAACAGCTTCAGACAGCGCCAATCGTCCCGATCGCGATGGAAGCTCGGGGCGGAGGCCCCGAGCCGCGATCCGGGAAACAACCACCAGATGCGAAGGGTCGAGATGGTGGGTAGGCAACCGAGATACCGCGTAGCCGTGCGAATCACAAAGTCGGAATTCGCTACGGAAAGGACATGGGGACAGTTGAGCACGGTCTCCAACCGATAGTCGGCCATGGTGCAGCCGGGGGGCATGCGCTCGCGGTGAACTCTTTCGCCACTGCTCAACATAACCGGCTGATCCGACAGAAACCGATTCATCTCTTTGACCTGCTCCGTCAGGCGCTGAGGCAGAATCGCGACGCCTTCAGCCTCGAGCGACCGCAAGGTCGCTGAGCAGTCCGGCGCGTGGCAGATTTCGTCTCCTTGTCCACCGGTAACCGGATGGCGCCAATTGATGGCGGCGACGATCCCGGCTGTGATGGCCGCATGAATAGTCGGCTGAGTGATCCCGCGCTGCGCGAAGTACAACGCTGCGCGCAGGGGCTTGAACCCCCGACCGGGGCGTAGACGGGCATGCTCTAACACGACGGGCTGCTTCGAACCTCCTCCAAAACCATAGACAGATGTTTCAGGATAGACAGATGCTTTTCTCACGGTCAATGTATCGGACGTACTGGAGACGAACGCAGCCTCGCTGCGGATCGGCACGATACACCAGCCTACGCGCCGGTAGGGAGCTGGCTAGCGACGGGCTCGTTCTGGCTGCAGGGCCAAGGTCGGCTCAGGGCGCCTGCCGCGAGAGCAGGTCGAACGACTCGACCGCAATCCGGCAAGTTTCTCCACGCTTCAGCGGTTGCAACGAAAAATAGCCGCGCCCCCTGGCGTCGATGGCCCCGTAGACCCAGGCGAATTGCTCTCGGATGACGCGCCCCTCGGTGTCGAGCACGTCGACCTTCAGGCGGACACTGCCGATCCGGTAGTCGGAGGCATTGTAGACGTAGCCCTCGATACCCGGCGTCAGGTGCTCGCTGCGTGGTCGCCACTCCACCTGAAATGACTGCGGGCTCGGGGCCAGGCCCTGCGCATGGACGACCTCGAGGGAGCCCGCGAGGATGGCGACGATGAGCAGCTTCACGCTCGCTCAGACCCCTTCCACCAAGACGAGGTTCGAGCTGGCCGCCTTCAGGCGCAGCCCGATGATCTGCTGATACTCCGGCGAGTTGTAGAACTCCTTCGCGCGGGCCGCGCTGGGGAATTCGACCACGGTCAAGCGCTTGGGCTTCCACCGCCCTTCCAGCGCCTCGACCGTTCCTCCCCGCACCAGGAACCGCCCGCCGTACTTTGCGATCACCGGCGGAACGGCGCGCCGGTACTCTTCGAAGCCGGTAGCATCAGTCACGTCGAGGTCGACGACGAAATACGCGGCCATATGACCCCCTTTGCGAGCCTCTACGCAGGTACATCCTCCTCAGGACAGCGTTGCGGAAGGTCGGAGCAAACGGTCAAAAGGATGACACGCGCCTGCCCGATTGACAAGGCCGCCGGGGTCCCGCGGGGGTCGATCTGGGCTAGGCGGAGTGCTCGAGGACCTCCTCAAAGGCGCCCCGGCTTCCCGGGGACACGTCGAGCAGCTCACAGCCGCCGGCGTAGCTGCCGTTGCCGTCTTCTTGCCGGAGCCAGGCCAGGCGCGCGAT
>JBOHPM010000069.1:0-10128 GCA_050731715.1 Candidatus Rokuibacteriota bacterium | reverse complement strand
TCTACGAGCTGCGGTGGTACCGGACCCAACCGGGCAAGGCCCCGGAGTGGATCTCCCATCTGAAAGCAGTCATGCCAGTGCGCGAGAAGTACTCGGCCAACGTGGGACTCTGGATCACCGAGATGGGCCTGCTGAACGAGGTGGTGCACCTGTGGGCCTACCGTGACCTCAACGAGCGGGCGGCGGTGCGGGCCAAGGTCTCGCAGGACCCCCAGTGGCAGGCCTTCCTGGCCAAGGGCACCGCGCTGCTGCTCGAGATGAAGTCCATCATCCTGTCGCCGGCGCCGCACTCGCCGATGAAGTGAGCGACGTCCGGGTGTCCACCGCCCGCTCCACAATCGAAGTCGGCTACGGGGGCAACGAGCGCCTCATGATGAACATGGGGCCCCAGCACCCGTCTGCCCACGGCGTCTTCCGGGCCATCCTCACCCTCGAAGGTGAGGAGGTCGTCGCCGTGGACGCCGTCATCGGGTATCTCCATCGCTGCCACGAGAAGCTGGGTGAGACGCTGACCTACGTGCAGTACCCCTCGATCGCCTCCAAGACAGACTACGTGGCGGCCATGACCTCGGAGCTGGCCTACGTGACGGCGGTGGAGAAGGTGGGCAAGATCGAGGTCCCCAAGCGGGCCGAGTACCTCCGGGTCCTCGTCGCCGAGCTGCAGCGCATCGCCTCGCACTGTCTCTGGCTCGGGACCTGGTGCCTGGACATGGGCGGCGCCCTCGGGGGCGGGGCTACCGTGTTCCTGTACACGATGCGCGAGCGCGAGATGATCCTCGACCTCTTCGAATCGCTCACGGGGGCCCGGTTGCTCTACGGGTTTCATCAAGTGGGCGGGGTGCGCTATGACGTGCCCGCCGGATGGGTGGAGCAGTGCCGGCGCACGGTCGAGCTGGTCGAGCAGCGCCTCGACGAGTACGAGGCCATGCTGGAGGGCAACGCCTTCTTCCTCGTGCGCACCCAGGGGGTGGGAACGATCTCCCGCGAGCTGGCCCTGGGAATGGGCGTCTCCGGCCCCCTGATCCGCGGCTCCGGGGTGCCTTACGACGTGCGGCGCGCCGAGCCGTACTCGTCCTATGCGGACTTCGACTTCAAGGTCCCCGTGGAAGCGGCCGGCGACTGCTACGCCCGCTACCGGGTACGGATGCAGGAGTTCCGGGCCTCCATCGCGATCGTGCGTCAGGTGCTGGAGGGCCTGCCCCCGGGACCCATCTCGTCGCGGCCCGGGGTCAAGTCGGTCGGGCAGGTGCGGGTCCCCAAGGGCGAGGGCTATGCCCGCGTCGAGGGCGCCCGGGGCGAGGTGGGGTGCTACCTGATCAGCGATGGCGGGCCCAAGCCGTATCGGATGAAGTGGCGGGGCGCCTCCTTCTCGAACCTGGCCGTTCTGCCCCACATCATCCCCGGCCACAAGGTGGCCGACGTGGTGGCGATCATGGGCTCGGTCGATCCCGTCTTCGGCGAGGTCGATCGATGAGGGACGCGATGGCCGCCTTCATTCTGCTCAACGCCATCGTCCTCGTCGTCACCTACATCACGCTGCTCGAGCGCAAGTTCGCCGCCCGCATGCAGTCCCGCATCGGGCCCTACTACGTGGGCTGGCCCCACGGCTGGCTCCAGCCGATCGCCGACGCGCTGAAGTTGATGCTCAAGGAAGATGTGGTGCCGCGGGCCTCGGACCGCTGGGTGTACAACCTGGCCCCGCCGGTCTTCCTCCTGCCCTGCATGCTGATCTTCGCCACGATGCCCTTCGCGCCGGGTCTCGGCCTGGCCGACCTCAACATCGGCGTCCTCTTCTTCCTGGCCGTGTCCGGGTTGGAGATCGTGGGTTTGTTCATGGGGGGCTGGGGCTCCAACAACAAGTACGCGCTGCTCAGCGCCATGCGGGCAGTCAACCAGATCATCTCCTACGACCTGCCCTTCATCTTCGCGGCCTTGATCCCGGTGGTCCTGGCCGGGTCGCTGCAGATGTCGGCCATCGTCGTCGCCCAGCAGGGGCTGTTCGGCTGGTACGTCTTCTACCCGGTCATCGGGCAATTGGGGTTTCTCGCCTACATCATCGCCACGCTGGCCGCCGAGAACCGGGTGCCCTTCGACATCCTGGAAGCCGAATCCGAGCTGGTGGCTGGCTTCCGCGTGGAGTACAGCGGGATGAAGTTCGCCCTCATCCAGCTCGGCGAGTACGCCCACATCCTGGGCACGTCGTTCCTGGGGGCGCTCCTCTTCCTGGGCGGCTGGCTCGGCCCGGGGCCGGACTGGCTGGGGCCGGTCTGGTTCACGCTCAAAGCCGTCTTCATCTTCCTGCTGGTCACGTGGGTGCGCTGGAGCTTCGTGAGGATCCGCGTCGACCAGATCCTGGCCGTCTCCTGGAAGCTCCTGCTACCGGCCACGGTGCTCCTGCTGCTGGCCACCGCCTTCGTGGTGGCTCTGGGTGCGAGTCGTGGGGCCTAACGGGCGCGACGGCTTCTGGGGCGAGCTGGTCCAGCTCACCCGCGCGGTGGGACGCGCCATGAGCGTGACCTGGCGCAATCTGTTCCGCAAGCCGGTCACCGTGATGTATCCGGACCGGCCGCGCCCATATCCCGACCGGTTCCGCGGCGTCCTGGCCCTCGTCTACGAGAAGGACACGGGAGAGGAGGCCTGCATCGGCTGTCGGCTCTGCGAGTACATCTGCCCACCCCAGGTCATCAAGGTGGAGATGCTCAAGGCCGAGAAGCGCAACTACGCCAAGAGCTTCACGCTCGAGCTCTACGCCTGCGAGTTCTGCGAGCTGTGCGTGCAGGTGTGTCCTACGGACGCCATCGTCATGCTCAAGACGTTCGACCTCGCCACGTCGGACCGTCGGGACATGCTGCTGGACAAGGATCGGTTGCACGCGCTGGGCTTGCAGTTTCCGGTGTCCTGGGCCACCGGGAACCGGTTGCGGGACATGCAGGCTCCCCCCAAGGCGGTCCGGGGCGAGCCCAAAGGAGAGGGCAAGGAGTGACCGGAGAGGCAATAGCCTTCTGGCTGGTGGCGGCCGCGCTGGTGGCCTCCAGCCTTGCTGTCGTGCTCACACCGAACCTGTTCCACGCCGTGCTCTTTCTCGCCGCGGCGCTCGTGGCCACCGGCATCGTCTTCCTGCTGCTGGGCTCGCCCTTCCTCTTCGCCGTTCAACTGCTGCTCTACGCGGGCGGAGTGGTCACCATCATGGTCTTCGCCATCATGCTCACGGAGCGGCTGGTGGGGGAGCGGCTGGCCCAGACCAACCGCTGGGTCCTGAACGGGGCCCTCGTGGCCGCCGCCGTCTTCGTGGGGGTGCTGGGCTTCCTCCTCCGGGCTCCCCGGCCGGGTCCGTGGCCGGCCGGCGGCGAGTGGATCGCGGAGCTGGCCCGCGCCTTGACCGGCCCCTTCGCGGTTCCCTTCGAGCTGCTGGGCGTGCTGCTCGTGGCGGTCCTGCTGGGCGCCATCTACTTCGCCCGGACGGAAGACTGATCGCTGATGGGCGCACCTAGGCCGGCCCACCCTCGGTTCTTGCGGCCTCGCGCTGCCGGTCAATAGATGGGCCTGCACGCCTATCTGGTGCTGGCGGCTCTGGTCTTCGCCATCGGCCTGTTCGGCGTGCTGACCCGGCGAAACGCCATCGGAATCCTGCTCGGCATCGAGCTCATGCTGAACGCGGTCAACATCAATCTGGTGGCCTTCGCCCGCTTCCACGCCGACCTCGTGGGCGTGATCTTCACGCTCTTCACGATCTCGATCACCGTCGCCGAGGTCGGCCTGGGGCTGGCCATCGTCATCGCGATCTTCCGCGTGCGACGGACGGTCGAGGCCGACCAGCTCCACCTCTTGCGGGGCTAGGCACCATGGACCTGACGATCGCCGCCCTCTGGGTGCTCCTGCTACCCTTCGCGGCCTTCCTCGTCCTGGCCCTGGTGGCGCCCCTGCGGCGCGCGGGTCGGCTGGCCGGGTGGCTCTCCATCGGCGCCGTCGGGGCCGCCGCCGTCCAGGCGCTGACCATCTGGGTACAGGGCGGACGGGCCGTGGCCTCCTGGGCCTGGATCCCGGCCGACGGTGGGCCCATGGCCACCGTGGGGGTGATGGTGGACGAGTTGTCGGCGGCCATGCTCGTGCTGGTCACACTCGTCTCGCTGCTGGTGCAGGTCTACTCGCTGGGCTACCTGGACACGGAACCCGCCCCGGCCCTGGGCCGTTATTACACCTACCAGTCGCTCTTCGCCTTCTCGATGCTCGGCCTCGTCTTGGCCCCAACCTTTCTGCAGATGTTCGTGTTCTGGGAGCTGGTGGGCCTCTGCTCCTATCTGCTCATCGGCTACTGGTACGACCGGCCGGCCGCGGCCCGCGCGGCGGTCAAGGCGTTCTGGATCACCCGGCTGGGGGATGTGGGCTTCGTCATCGGCATCGTCATGCTGTGGGCCGCGACCGGCACCTTCGAGTTCGCGGCACTCTTCCACATGGCCGAGCAACGCACGCTGGCCGTGGACGGCCTGGGCACGATCATGTTCCTGATCTACCTGGGCGCCGTCGGCAAGTCCGCCCAGTTTCCGCTCCACGTGTGGCTGCCCGACGCCATGGAAGGCCCCACGCCCGTCTCGGCCCTGATCCACGCGGCCACGATGGTCACGGCCGGCGTCTTCCTGGTGGCCCGGGCCCTGCCGCTGTTCGCGCTGACGCCCGACGTGCTGGTCCTGATCGGGTGGGTGGGAGCGTTCACCGCGCTCCTGGCCGCCACGATGGCCTGCGTGGAGAACGACATCAAGCGGGTGCTGGCCTACTCGACCGTCTCCCAGCTCGGGTACATGATGGCGGCCGCGGGGGCCGGGGCCGCCGACGCGGGGTTCTTCCACCTGCTGACGCATGGCGTGTTCAAGGCGCTGCTCTTCCTCGGCGCAGGCGCCGTCATCCACGCCGTGGGCACCAACGACATCCACCGGATGGGGGGCCTCTTCCGGGCTCTGCCCCAGACGGGCATCGTCTTCCTGGTAGGCAC
Source organism: Candidatus Rokuibacteriota bacterium (assembly GCA_050731715.1). GTDB lineage: Bacteria > Methylomirabilota > Methylomirabilia > Rokubacteriales > CSP1-6 > 40CM-4-69-5. The sequence continues at coordinate 5,141 of JBOHPM010000069.1, read as the reverse complement.
GCTGGCGCTGAGCGGCGTGTGGCCTCTGGCCGGCTTCTTCTCCAAGGAGGCGATCCTGGCCGGGGTGCTGCAGGGACGGATGGTCGGGCCCTTCCTCATGCTCGCGCTGACCGCGTTCCTGACGGCCTTCTATATGTTCCGGGTGGTTCTCATCGCCTTCTTCGGCCGGGCCCATGCGGGCGGACACCCGCATGACGCCCCACCGCTCATGGCCATCCCGCTCTGGATCCTGGCCGTCCTCACGGTGGGACTCGGCGTGCGCTTCGCCGTGGTCGACGTCGGGGCCCCCCACGGACCCCCGTGGCTCGCCCCCGCCTCGCTCGCCCTGGCCGGCGGTGGCTTCCTGCTCGCGGTCGTCATGTACCAGCGGGTCCTGATCGATCCTGCTCGGGTCGCCGCCGCGTTCGGTCCCCTGTACGGGCTGGCCCGCCATCGCTACGGAATCGACGCCCTCTTCAGCGCGCTCTATCGCGGCTTCATCCTCGGCTTCTCCCGGCTCATCGGCTGGATCGACCGCTACCTGGTGGACGGACTGCTCAACGTGCTGAGCGCGTGGACCCTGCGCGGCGGGGACATCCTGCGGCGCGTGCAGTCCGGCCAGGCCCAGGACTACGTCTACGCCGTCGCCTTCGGCGTCCTCGGGCTCCTCGTCTGGGCCCAATGGGCACGCTAGCACCATGACTGCGTTCCCTGTGCTCACCCTCATCACCTGGGCGCCCTTCCTGGGGGCGCTGCTCATCATGTTCACCGCCCGCCGTTCGCCGCTGGCCGTTCGGCTGATCGCCACGGTCGCGACTAGCGTGTCCACGGCGCTCTCCCTGTGGATCTTCGTCGCCTACGACCGGGAGGCGGCCGGCTTCCAGTTCTACGAGAAGGTTCCCCTGGTGCCGCCGCTGGGGATCGCTTACGAGCTGGGCGTGGACGGGATGAGCCTGCTGATGGTCCTGCTCACGTCGATCATCATTTTCGCGGGCGTCTTCGCCTCGTGGACGGTCGCCGTGCGCAGCCAGGAGTTCTACGCGCTCCTGCTGATCCTGGTCACCGGCGTCTACGGCGTCTTCGTCTCGCTCGACCTCCTCGTGTTCTTCCTCTTCTATGAGCTGGCCGTGCTGCCCATGTACCTGCTGATCGGGATCTGGGGCTCCAGCGGCGAGATCCGCCCCCGCGGCATCTTTGCCTGGGCGGTGCGGGAGACAGGCGTCGGCACCAAGGAATACGCGGCCATGAAGCTGACGCTCTACCTGCTCTTCGGCTCGGCCTTCATCCTGGTGGGGATGTTCGCCCTCTACGTCACCGCGGGAGCCGCCTCCTTCTCCTTTCTGGACCTGGAGGCCGCGCGATTCGACCCCACGGTGCAGCGCTGGGTCTTCCTGGCCTTCTACGTGGGCTTCGGGATCCTCGCCGGCATCTGGCCGCTGCACACGTGGTCGCCCGACGGCCACGCCTCGGCGCCCACCGCCGTCTCCATGCTCCACGCCGGCGTGCTCATGAAGCTCGGCGCCTACGGGGTCGTCCGGCTGGGCATGGGGCTGCTGCCCGAGGGCACCCGTGAGCTGGCCTGGCTGGTGGGGACGGTGGCCTGCATCAACATCGTCTATGGCGCGCTCTCGGCCATGGCCCAGACGGACCTCAAGTACGTGATCGCCTACTCGTCTGTCTCGCACATGGGCATCGTCATGCTGGGCGCGGCGACCCTGACCGAGGCCGGCCTCAACGGCTCGGTGTTCCAGATGTTCGCGCACGGCATCATGACCGGGCTCTTCTTCGCGCTGGTGGGCCTGGTCTACGAGAGAGCTCACTCGCGCGAGATCTTCAAAATGGGCGGCTTCGGGCGGCCGATGCCGGGCATCGCGGCCGCGTTCACCGTCGGTAGCCTCTCCTCGCTGGGGCTCCCGGCCACGGCCGGCTTCGTGGCGGAGATCCTGACGTTCATGGGGGCCTGGCGGTCCGCGCACGCCTGGTGGCTGTTCCCGGCGGTAGCCGGCACGTTCCTCACCGCGGTGTACGTGCTCCGGGTGGCCAAGCAGATCTTCTGGGGGCCCGCCTCCCCGCACTTCGACCATCTGGCGGACGCCCGCGGCCCGGAATGGGTGGCGCTCGTCGTGCTGGTGGGGGTGCTGGTGATCTTCGGTATGTTGCCGGCGATCGCGCTGGCCCCCGTCGACACGGCGACGGTGCCGTTGCTGGCACGGATCCTCGGGCCATGACCCCGTTCCTGCTCGAGCTCGGATTGGCGGGCCTGATCCTCGTCGTGTTCGTCGCCACCCTGTTGGCCCGCGGCGAGGATCGGGGCTGGGTAGGCTGGCTGGCGGCGGCCGGCGTGCTTGGGCTCGGCGCGCTCGCCCTGGTCGTGCCGCCGACTCCCGAGGCGTTGGGCGGCATGTTCGTCCAGGACGGCCTGGCCCTCTTCGCCAAGCGGCTGCTCCTGGCCGCGACCTTCATCGGCCTGCTCGGTGGCCTCGGGCAACGGGAGCGCGCCTTCGCCCGGCGAGCTGGAGAGTACCATCTGCTGCTCCTGGCCTCGCTGCTGGGCATGCTGGTGCTGGTCTCGGCCCGGGACCTGATCTTGCTGTTCGTGGCCTTCGAGCTGATGTCGATCCCGCTCTACGTGCTCTCGGGCTTCGCCAAGCGGGAGCCGACAGCGGTGGAGGCAGCCCTGAAGTTCTTCCTGGTGGGCAGTGTGTCCTCGGCCGTGATGGCGTACGGGCTCTCCTTCGTCTACGGGGCGATCCGAACGACCAGCCTCGACGGCGTGGCCAAAGCCCTCGCCGCCGGCGACCCGCTCCTCGTCCTGGGCCTCCTGACCGCCTTCGCCGGCTTCGGGTTCAAGATCGCGGCCTTCCCCTTCCACATGTGGGTGCCCGACACCTATGAGGCGGCGTCCACGCCCTTCGTGGCCTGGCTGTCGGTGGCGCCGAAAGCGGCGGGCTTCGTGGTGCTGTTCCGCGTCTACTTCGAAGGCGCGGGCCCGGAGGCGGCGCGCTGGATGCCCGTGGCGGCGGGCCTGGCCGCGGTCACCATCGTGGCCGGCAATCTCATGGCCCTGCCCCAGCAGAACGCCAAGCGGTTGCTGGCCTACTCGGGTATCGCTCACATCGGTTACATGCTGATCGGAGTGGCTGCAGCATCGGCGGTGGGAACGGCGATGGTGCTCTTCTACCTGGTCGCCTACGTCTTCGGCAACATGGGTGCTTTTCTGGTGGTCGAGGCGGTGGCCCGGGCCGAAGGCTCGGAGCACGTGGCTGCGCTCCGGGGGCTCGCGCAGCGCTCCCCCCTGCTGGCGCTGGCGATGCTCCTGTTCCTGCTCTCGCTGGGGGGCATTCCCTTCGTCGCCGGCTTCTGGGCGAAGCTCTACGTGTTCTGGGCGGCGGCGGCGGCGGGCCTCTACTGGTTGGTCCTGCTCGGGGCCCTCCTCACCGTGGTGGCGCTCTTCTACTACCTGATCGTCGCCAAGCGCATGTACATCGACGCGGCCCAGCGCACGGAACCGGTGCCGCTGCAGGCGACGCTGGCCGTAGCCCTGCTGCTGTGCGCCCTCGGTGTGGTCGTTCTCGGCATCTATCCCAAGCCCGTGGTGATGGCGGCCCTCCTGGTCGCCACCCCGCTGTTTTGAGTCGGAGAGGGCCTCGATGGCCCCTCCGATGCCTCCCCCCTGAACCGATTGCGCCGGCAAAGCCGGCGCTCCGAGCCCAAGAATTTCGGGTTGACGCGGTATGTCTTAGGTTGTAATTTCTGTACCGACTGGTCGGTACAGTGACGACAACACAGCAGAAGCCCAGGGACGGCAGGCAGACCCGAGAGACGATCGTCGAGGCGGCAACCCGTCTCATGGCAGTTCGGGGGTACCGTGGGACCTCGCTCGACGACGTGCTCCGCGAGAGCGGGGTCGGCAAGGGGAGCTTCTACCACTTCTTCCGTGGCAAGGAGGAGCTCGGCCACGCCATCCTCGACACGATCATCACGGCGTTCATCGAGCGGACCGTCGACCCGTGCTTCTCCGACCCCCGCGGCGAGCCCCTGGACCAGATCCGCTGCTTCCTCGATCGGGTGGTGGCGGCGCAGCGGGCGCATAACTGCGTGGGCGGCTGCCCGTTGGGCAACCTCGCCTCCGAGCTCTCGGACGTCCACGAGGGCTTCCGGGCCCGCCTGGCCCAGGTGTTCTCGGCGTGGCGCGACCGGCTCACCGTGGCCCTGCGCGAGGCCCAGCGGCGGCACGCGCTGAGCGACGCCTGCCGGCCCGAGGCGGTTGCCCATTTCCTGGTCGCTTCGCTCGAGGGCGCCATTCTCATGACGAAGGTGACGAAGGACATCGCCGTGATGGAGCAGTGCGTGGACGAGGTGAAGCATTACCTCGCGCTGTACGGGAGCCCGGGCCGGTGAGCGTGACCGACCGCCGCCGCGAGGACCCGGACGCCGCGCTGGTCGAGGCGCTGCGGGCAGACGTGCCCCAGGCCATGGAGCAGCTCGTGGAGCGCTATGCGAACCGCGTGTATCGGCTCGCGCTTCGCATCACCAGCTCGCACGAGGATGCCGAGGAGGTGACGCAGGACGCGCTGTGGACGGCCGGGCGAAAGGTCCACACCTTCAAGGGCGAGTCGGCCTTCGGTAGCTGGGTGTACCGTATCACCGCCAACGCGGCCTACATGAAGCTGCGTTCCCGCCGGGCCACGGCCAATGAGATCGCCCTGGACGACGTCCTGCCGGCGATCGACGGTGGGCACTTCGAGCCAATGGACGACTGGTCGCTCCGGGTGGACGAGCAGACTCTGCAAAACGAGCTCCGGGGGGTGCTGGAGGGGGCCATCGACCGGCTGCCGCCCGACTATCGGACCGCCCTCGTCCTGCACGATATCGAGGGGCTGTCGAACCCCGACATTGCGGCGGCCCTGGGTATCAGCCTGCCTGCCGTGAAGTCGCGGGTCCACCGCTCCCGCCTGTTCGTGCGCAAGCAGCTGGCCGAGTACCTGACTCCCGCCGTCTGAAAATGGCTAGCGCTCAGACCGGGCGTGCGGAGCCACACGCACCCAGGGCAGGCCACCCTCGAATCTACCCAGGCTGGCGGTCCCCGCTACAAAGAGACCGGGCGTGCGGAGCCACACGCACCCAGGGCAGGCCACCCTCGAATCTACCCGGGCTGGCGG
>JBOHPM010000068.1:0-10389 GCA_050731715.1 Candidatus Rokuibacteriota bacterium | reverse complement strand
CTCACGCCGGCGCTCAGGCCGCCCGACGAGACCGAGTTCATTGACGTCCGGCCGTTCCCATTCGCCGATGCGCTCGGCATGGTTCTGGCTGGAGAGATCGTCGACAGCATGACCATCATCGCGATGCTCCTCGCCGCCCGGAGGCGTGCGCCGAACCCGACCGCCTGACGGCCAAGGAGACCCCATGCGTAACTCCCGCGTTGCGGCAGCCGCGATCCTCGCGACGCTCGTGCTATGCCCTCTGTTGGGATGGGGAAGGGCGTTGGCCGAGCATGGGGCCGGCGTTCCGCTCAAGGACTATGTGCCCCGGACCCGCGATGAGGCCGAGATCGTGCGGCTCATCGGAACGGTCGCCGCGGGCTGGGAGTCCAAGAACGTGGATCTGATCCTGTCGGCGTACGCCCCGGATGCGGTACAGCGGGCGTGGAACGACTCCGCCACGATGATCGGGGTTGCCGGCATCCGAGGTGAGGCGCTGGGGGCGTTGGCTGATCCCGCCCTGGGCCGCGTGCGCTTCCAGGACTGGATTCACCGGATCTACATCGTGAATGGCTCGGCGGTGGTCGAGATCAACCAGAAGTTCCACGGCTGGGGACGGGACCACTACTACCGTGACTTCTGGATGTTTGCCCGGCGGGACGGTCGATGGTGGTTGATTCGTTACGACTACGAGTCTCAACCCCCGTTCGACCGTCGCTGAGAGCAAGTCAATACGGCTGGGGCTCCTAGCGCTTGACCTCGACCTCGTCCGCCCCCACGACGCCCAGGCGCTCCGTGATCAGCTGCTGGAAGAACCCCCGGAGTGGCGGCAAATTGGCAAAGAGGGCCTCGAACGCCTCACGATCCACCGCCAGGATGTTCACCCGGCTCAGGCAGCGCGCGGTGGCCGTCCGCGGGCCTTCCCGCACCAACGCGATCTCGCCGAAGCACTCGCCCGGCCCCAGCCGGCGCAGCACCATCTCGTCGCCGCTGGCGCCGCACTGGGCAATCTCCACCTCGCCGTCCACGACGACGTAGAGCCAGTCGCCGCGGTCACCCTCGCGGAAGACGGTCTGCCCGGGCTCGTAGTGCTCGCGCTGGATGGTGAAGCCGCGGTCGGTTTTGAGCTGGACGATGTCGGGAGGCAGGAAGAGGTCGAGGGTCCAGTCGGCGGCCACGCGAATCTTGCGATCCAGCCCCGGGAGCTTCATCAAGTAGATGGTCCGCCACAGCCACCAGGCGAGAAAGCCCGAGAGCTTCACGCCAAAGACCTCGGCAACCGCGGAGTGGTGGCCGAGCGCGCCCATCTTGCCGAGGGCCTTGAAGGCGAAGGCCTGCCGCGGCGTGCTTCGCAGGGTCGCGACAACGTTGCGGGCGACGCAGCGGGCTTCGCGGATCGCGTGCTGGGCCGTGGGCGGGCAGGGCTCACCCGTCTTGGCGTCCCTGATTGAGGCGCAGTCGCCCACGGCCCACACGCCTGGATGGCCGGCCACCTCCAGCTCCGGTCCCACCGCGATCCGCCCCTTTTCCTTGGCCAGGGGCAGGGCCGCGACGACGGGATTGGGCCCCGAGGGGACCGTGCTGACCAGCGTCCGGGTCGGGATGCGCTCGCCACCATCGAGCAGGGCGGCCTCGGCGGTGGCGCCATGCAGACGGGTGTTGAGCCGGATCTCCACGCCGCGCTTGGCCAGCAGGCGCTGGGCGAACTGAGCGAGGCTCGCGGGCAGCTCGGGCAGAATGAGCGGCCCGGCGTGGAGCAGGAGCACCCGCAGCTCTCCGAGTCGGATGGTGCGGAAGCTCTTGGCCACCGCTCGCACGAAGTCGTTCAGCTCGGCCACCGCCTCCACGCCGGAGAAGCCGCCGCCGGCCACGACGAAGGTCAGCAGGCGCCGGCGCATCTCGGGATCCTGCTCGATGTCCGCTTCCTCGAGGACGTGGATGATGCGGTTGCGGAGCGCCAGGGCGTCGCCCAGGTACTTGAACGGCAGCGCGTGCTCCATGAGGCCGGGCTGGCCAGCAAAGCTCGTCACGTTGCCGAGCGCGATGATCAGGTGGTCGTAGTCCAGGTGGCACTGGCCGGAGCCGAAGCCGGCCGCCGCCGTCACCCGCCGCCGCGCCAGATCGATGCGCTCGACTGCCCGCGTGTAGAGCGTGGTGCGCGGGCAGAGGCGCCGGATCGGCGTGATGGTGTCGAGGATCCCGATGCTCCCGGAGATGACCTCGGGCAGCATCGGCTGGAACACGAGGTAGTTCTCCCGGCTGACGAGGTGGATCTCCACGCCCGGGTCACGACCTACCAGCTTCTCCAGCTCCAGCGCAGCGTAGACGCCCCCGAAGCCACCGCCCACAATGACGATCCGAGTAGGACCGCTCATGATTCCCGCTCCTGGCTGAGCCGGCTCCGGCGGCGGGCGAAGGCCCCCATCGCGGCGAGCGCGTTGAACCAGAGGGCGTTGATCTCGACGGCCTTACCCGTGCGCGGCGTCACCACCCAGTCGCCCGCCTTGGCGTCCATCCAGGTGAGCTGCACGCCGGGCTCGCCGGAGCGGAGGAGTCCGTCGGCCGGGTCGACGCCGATACCGTAGCGCGTGCCATGATCGCGTTGTTGATCTCGAGAAGCGAACGGTAGCGCTCCGTGTTCCCGGCAAACCCGGCATGGCGGGGAGACTCGGCGAACATCGGCGTCAGCTCCGCCGTCATTTTACGCCAGGTGCCTGGCCGTCAACCCGGCCATGCACGCAGTGGTGCTAGGGCGCCTGAAGGTCGGCGGTCTGGATCCAGTCGTAGGCGAAGACGCTCACTCGGTAGGTCGCAGCCGGCGCAGGCGCCGGCGCCGCAAAGTACGCGCGCATGCCAGACGTGAGATCGCTGCCGAGCCAGCTCACGCGTTGGCCCGTCACGCGGCCAGAGGCATCGACAGCCTCGACGAGAAGCTGGACCTTCCGCGCCGGGAACCCTGCCTCGTTCTTGATGTAGCCGCCGACCATGGGCTGGCCCCGATCCTGCCACGCCTCCCAGGTCAGCGTGAAGAAGCGCTCCCAGCCGACGACCAACGGCACCAGCGACTGACCGACCGCGCCCTCAACGGTCGCCAGCGCGACCAGGAACGCGAGGACCGAGCTCCGAGCAAGGCTCCCCGGCATATGGCCTCCTCTACGCGACCCTCTAACCGGCCGAACGGCGTAGCGGTTCCGTGCTCGCCGAAGTAATCGATGTAGCGGTCGATCGGGCGCGACCCCGCCCTCAGCAGGGATAAGAGGTACAGAATCGAATCGGCCAGGGGAATCGCGTCGTCCGTGTTCATCACCCGCTTAGACGCCAGCAGGCCAGAAAGGGATTCGAGAGCACCCCCGGCGCGCGCCCTCGGTCAGGGACACCTTCGCCGTGCCTCTCAGCAATTTGGGGATCCTCCTGGCCGTGGCGACGGCCGGGTACCTGGCCTCCAGCTTCGCGAGCGGCTGGCTGGTCGCGCGGATCGGGATCGGGCGGCTGCTCGTATGGAGCAGCGCGCTGACGGTCGCGAGCGCGCTCGGATACGCATTGGCTCCGGCCTGGCCGGTCTCGGGGCGATGCTGGGGCCCGTGGTGATGGCATCCGTCCTTGCCCAGGGCCTATCCTGGCGCTGGGGCTAAGTGTTGATCAGCGCTGACCGCTGGCAATGCAAAAGCCGAGCCGCCGAGTGCGCGGGCGCAGACGCGATGCTGCCTGGCGCGAGCTGCTTCGGAACCCTCCGGCACCCGTTGGTCTGGATGCACATGACGCTCTTCTTTGTTTACACGGGACTAGAGGTCACCGTCGGACAGTGGACGTACAGCCTCCTCACGGAAGCGCGCGGCGTGGAGATGGCGATGGCTGGAGGTTGGATCCCGGGGCCACGGACTCGAGGTGATCGGCCCGGTGCTCCTCGCGGCGAGCGTGGGCTTGCTGCTCCTGCACGAGTTGGCGCTCTGGCCGACAAGGCGGGCCCGACGCGTCTGCGCGACACCTCTCAGGCGAGCGGAAACCAGAGCGTGAAGCGGCTGCCTTCCCCGGGCCGGCTCTCCACGGTCACGCGGCCGCCGTGGGCCTCGGCGAGGTGGCGGACGAGGGCCAGCCCCACGCCGCTGCCCCGCCGGCTCTGGGTCTCGCTCCGTCCCACCCGGTAGAACTTGTCGAAGATCCGGGCCTGCTCCTCGCGGCGGATGCCGATGCCCTCGTCGGCGACGCTCAGTGCGAGCTGGCCCTCGGCGATCCGGGCCTCGACGGCGAGCGACTTGCGCTCCGCCGAGTACTTGACGGCGTTGTCGACGAGGTTGGCCAACGCCTGCTCGACGGCCTCGGCATCCAGCGGCACTTCGGGCAAGTCCGGCGCGACCCGGACGTCGACCTTGAAGCCTTGCTGGGCCAGCGGATAGTTGAACGCCTCCAGCGTGTCCCGGATGAGCGGCTCCACCGCCGTGGGCACTCGATTGTAGATGCGACGTCCGCTCTCGATGCGGGAGAAATCGAGCACGTTGTCGATGAGCCGGGTGAGCCGCTCGCTCTCCCGGGTGATGACCCGATAGTATTCGCGGCGCCCCGCCTCGTCGGGCAGCCGGCCCATCTCGAGCGTCTCGCCGAACATCCTGATCACGGAGAGCGGTGTCTTGAGATCGTGCGACACGTTGGCCACGAAGTCGGCCTTGAGCCGGGCCATCTCCGTCTCCCGCCGCACCAGCCGATAGGTGGCGATGCTGCCGGCCACGACGACCACCACCAGCACGCCGAAGGCAGCCATGAAGATGGCGACCTGCCGGCGCACGGCCTGCCGGGGAGACGGACCGTCAGGCTGGTACAGGGCGATCCGCCAGTGCGGGAACCCCTCGCGGAACGGCACCGCCACGATGAGATCGGCGTGCCCGAGGGGCTCCTTGCTGTAGACGGGCCGGCCGGCGCGATCGACGATCACACAGATCGCGGCCGCCTCGAGGGGCTTGATCGTCGCGTCGAAGACCTCGCGGCGGAGCCCGTCGAGGTTTCGCGTGAAGACGGCCAGCACTGACCGGCCCCCGGGACCAGCGAGGAGCGCGGCGAGCCCCGGTTGCTCACCGGCCGCGAACGACCGGCGGCCGCCGCGGTCCCACAGGTCGTGGACGGCGTCGCTCGGGGCCTCGACGGCCGGCTTCGCTCCCGGCGGGTAGAGCGTCCCCCCGCCCCGATCCAGGAGGACGAGCCGGTCGATCAGCGGCGTCTCGGCGTGAAGGCGATCCAGCGCCCGCTGCCAGTCGGGAGCGGCCAGGGCCTGCTCCAGGCGCAAGAGAATCTCGTCGTCGGTCTGCCGCAGGACCATCTCGACCTTGTCGACCGTCATCGAGGCCATGTCCCGCGCCTGCTCACGGAAGAGGAGCTCGGCCGAGCTCTGCCACTGGCGGAGCGAGAGGAACCCGAGCCCGGCGACGGTCGTGGCCGCGACGACCACGGCGGCGAAAGCCAGCACCGCCAGTCGCGGCAGGGGCGCCGGCACTGGCGCGCCTCAGGCGGGCTCGGCGAGTAGCCGGCGAATCATCGCCTCGGTCGCCTCGACGGCGCCTTCGCCGATGTGCCGGTAGCGGACGACGCCGGCGCGATCGACGAGATACGTCGTCGGCCAGGCCCAGATGCCCCAGCGTCGCCAGACGGCGTGGTCGTTGTCCTGCACCACGGCATAGCGGATCCCCAGCTTGCGGCTGGCCCCGACGACACGATCGTACGAGCGCTCCCAGAAGAATTCCGGCGAATGCACGGCGACGATGGTGAGCCCGTCCGCGTGGTATCGGTCGTGCCAGTCCCGCAACTGCGGGACGACCCGCTCGCAGTTGATTCAGCCATACGTCCAGAACTCGACGAGCACCACGCGGCCGCGCAACCCGGCCAGGGTAAGCGGAGCACTGTTGATCCAGGGGCCGGCCGTGATTTCGGGCGCCGGACCCCCGAGCTTCACGGCCTCGGCTCCCCGCACCAGCTCGGCGCCGGCCAGCCCGGCTGCGAACACCAGCGCGAGAAGGAGGAAGCGGCGAAGGCTCATCGTGAGTCCACGTTACCGATCGGCCACGGTCGGATTGTCACAGCCGTGTGAATTCTCCCGCAGGCTAGGCGAACCCCTGCGGCGCCAGCGCGAAGGCCTTGGCAAACTTGCTGGCGAAGATCTGATAACCGCCGATGAACACGATCTCCAGCACCTCGGCCTCCGTGAAATGCTCGCGCAACCGGGCGAAGCAGGCGTCCGAGACCTCGAGGTCGTCGCGGGTCACCTGCTCGGTGAACTCCAGCGCCGCGCGTTCCCGCTCGGTGAAGTGTGGGCTGGTCCGGTACTCGTCGAGCGTGGCCAGGGTCTCTTCCGGGATGCCCATCGTCACGCCAACGGCGCGACGGATGTCGGTTCAGTAGGCGGAGTCGTACACGCGAGCGACCTGGAGCTGGAGCAGGGCGCGCAGACGCGCGTCCAGGGTGCCGAACCACTCGATGGCGCTGTACAAGCCGCCCATCCCCAGCAGCAGCGCCGGCCGGTGGGCCATGATCTTCTCGGGTGTCGGGACCTGACCGAACATCTTCTGACCGATCGCATAGAATGCTCGGAGCGTGAGTCCGGGATTCTCGACTGGCGTCACCCGTTGCATGATTGTTCTCCTCCCTGTTTCAGACCACTTCCTGCTCGGGGCGGGCCTCACCGAAGCGGCTCATCGAATAGGGAGGCAGGCCCCGATACGCCTCGTGCAGGCGACGGTTGATCTCGTCGTTGGCCAGCGCGAAGAGGCTTCGGCCCGCCCGATCGCCCTCGACCAGGAACGGCCCCAGCCGCTCGACCTCCAGCACCCAGAGGGCCTGGGCGATGCCCAGCTCCTCGAGCCAGTGCACCTCGCGCACTCCCTTGATGCACTTGCCGTAGGTAGCCCCGAGACCGTACCCGACAGTCGTGAGGTAGATGGCTCCGTGCGGCACGAACCATTCGCGATAGGCCAGCTCGGTGAGCCCAGCCTTGCCGACGACGACCTTGGCCTGGGATCGCTCGAACCACCGCGCCATCGAGCGACCGAAGCGGAAGGAGGCCGTGGCCGTGACCGCCTCTACCACGTACCGGCCGTCCGGTCGCCGGGTCGCCGCCGGCGAGCAGTGGAAGTTGACGTTGGTGAGCCGGCGGACGCTGTCCGGCAACCCCCGGCCCTCGTCCACGACCTTGCGATAGACGCTCTCGCGCGCGGTGTAGACGAATCCGTCGAGGTAGACGACGTCGCCGAGCTTGAGGCGGGCGAGGTCGGCGTCGGCGACGGGCGTGGGCAGTCGCACTTCGTCCATGGCGACGTCGTCGAGACGCGTGATTGTTGTAGCGGGGTCCGCGAGCCCGGCATTTGTTGTAGCGGGGTCCGCGAGCCCGGGTAGCTCCGAGGGTGGCCTGCTCGAGGTGCGGCGTGGATCCGTTGTAGCGGGGTTCGCGAGCCCGGCTTGGGTCGTAGGTGGCCTGTTCCCGGTGCTGCGTGGCTCCGTTGTCATGGCCAGTCAACCGTTGTCCGGCGGTAGTAGTCGGTGAACCACTGGGGGTCGGTCCTGAACTCCACCTGGCCGTCGGCGTGGATGCGGGCGGTGGCCCGGCGCGAGGACAGGCAGAAGGCGTGCATCGCGATCGGCATGCCGCCGGTGTGGGTGTAGGCAACCTCGACGTGCGTGGCCACCACCAGGGAGCTGCCGGCGAAACCCATGGCCCCGATGCCGATCCAGTTGCCGAGCTGCGTCAGCTCGTCTTCCAGCGCGGCGATCGCCGGTTCGGGGTTGCGGCTGCCCACCGCGCGCAGGCAGGCCGCCTCCTTGCCGAGCCGCATGCAGGTGTCCTTGGCGCCGCCGATCCCCACGCCCACGATGGCCGGCTGGCAGGCCAGGCCCCGCCGCCCGAACTGTACGAGCGTGTCGATGAAGAAGCGCTTGATCCCACCCACGCCGTCGGCGGGAAAGAGCATCCGGTAGTCGGTGCCGAAGAGCCCGCCCTTGTGCACGGTGGTGAGGTCGAGGAAATCCCAGCCCGGCTCGAAGGCGTAGGTGATCTCCGGCGCGTGCACGCCGACGTTGTTGTTGTGATCGGCCCGGGTGAGCGGGTGCACGCGGTTGGGGCGCAGGGGAATCGCCGCCGTGGCCTCGGCCGTCGCCCGCCGCAGGGCCCGCTCGAGCGCAACGAACCCGCCCTCCACGACCGCCTCGTTCCCCACGCGGACGTAGTACCGGGGCAGCCCGGTGTCCGCGCACATCGGCCGCCGGTCGGCCGACGCCACCTCCCAGTTGGCCAGCATCTCGGTGAGGACGAAGCGGGCGAGCTTGCCCGTCTCGCGGTCCCGGGCCTGCCGGACGCCCTCGCGGTAGTCGGGCGGGATGTCGATCGCGGCCCGGGCCGTCAGCTCGCGGGCGGTGTCCTCGATCAGCTTGACGGGGATCGCCCGACCGGACACCGGCGCCTTGGCCATGGCGGGGCCAGTCTATCACCGCCGCCGGAGGCGGACATCGGTTGCCACCCGTCAGGCCCCGGGTTAGCCTGCGCCGTCGCGCGGCACGTCGCGCAAGGAGGATGACGATGGTCGACACGACCCGGCGGTGGCTGATCACGCGCGCGCTCGCCCTGGCCGGCGCATCACTGGCGGGCCCCCGCGTATCGCGGGGCCAGTCCCCAGACAAGGCCTTCATGGACCACGCCCAGGCCCTGAAGCGGCGGGCCGTGGAGGCCGGCGATCAAGCCTACGGCGCGGTGATCGTGAAGGACGGACGCGTGGTGGGCGAAGGGCCGAGCCGCGTGGTCGTGAACCGCGATCCCACCGCCCACGCCGAGATGGAGGCCATCCGCGATGCGGCCCGGCGCCTGGGAACACGCGATCTGAGCGGGTCCGTGATCTACGCGACGTCGAAGCCGTGCCGCATGTGCGAGGCGGCGAGCTACTGGGCGAGCCTCTCGCGCATCTACGTCGGCGACGCCGTGACCGACGCCGGCCCTCCCCGCTACTCGTCGTGTTGACGCCGGCGGCACCGCTCATGCTGCTGCTCGTCCTGACAACGCCCGGCGCCGCGGCCACCGGTCCCGCCCCCCCGGCCCTGCGGCTGGCCCAGACGCCACCCGGCGAAGCCGAGCGGCAGCGCTACACGGGCCTACACGCCGCGGCCGCGCGGGGCGACGCCGCGGAGATCGAGCGTCTTCTCTCCAGGAAGGCAGACCCCAACGGACGCGATGGCCACGGTCGCACGCCGCTCCACGTCGCCGCGTTCGGCTCCCACTACGACGCCGTCCGCGCCCTCGTGAGGGGCGGCGCCAACCCGAACGCCCTCGACGTCCAGCGCTACGACATCGTGACCATCGCCGCCGTGAAGGACGACGTGGCCATGGTAAGCCTTGCGCTGGCCCTGGGCACGAGCCCGGGGAACGTCACCAGCCCCTACGACGGCACCGCGCTCATCGCCGCCGCCCATCTCGGGCACGAGGGGGTCGTACGGGAGCTCATCAGGGCCCGGGCCCCGCTCGATCACGTCAACAACCTCGGCTGGACCGCCCTCATCGAGGCCGTGGTCCTCGGCGACGGCGGCCGGCGGCACGTCGAGACGGTACGCGCGCTCGTGCAAGCCGGCGCTCGCGCCGACCTCGCTGACCGTCAGGGCGTCACGCCCCTCGCCCACGCGCGGCAGCGCGGGTACCGGGAGATGGCGGATATTCTCGAGGCCGCGGGCCGCTAGGGGCTCCGCGGGGCGGTCGATCAATGCTGGAAGGCCTGGCCGATGAACTCCGGGAAGCGTTGCTCCAGCTCGGCGACGACCCCGTCGGCGACCTCGACGGCGCTTCCCGGCCGCTCGGCCGGGGCGCTTCGCGTCCACTGCTCGATGTAGGCGTCGGACTCGTGCAGCCCGAGCTGCATCGCCGCCGAATCGATGAGCATGTGAAAGCGCTCCGAGAGCTGCCGCGTCACCGTCTCTGCGTCGTCGCGCGTCTCCACGCTGGCCGGGATCCCTCGCCAGGCAACGATCTGGTAGGTCGCCATCGTGCGCTTCAACCACCCATGTACTGGCCCAGCAACGTAATGCGATCCCCGGAATGCACCGGCGAGTCGAGTTCGTGGCTGATCCCGAGCACGGCGTCGTTCACGAGGACCTCGATGTGCTCACCGATGGCCTCGCCGTGCCAGAGGGCCGCTCGCAGCTCGGGGAAGCGTGCCGAGAGGGCGACGAGCACCGAGCGCACGGTGGCACCGCTGGTCAAGGGCTCGCGGAACTCCTGCCGCCCGGTCCCGTCGCCTCCGGTGAACTTGGTGACCCAGCTGATGACTTCGACGAAGACCGCCGGCTCCGCGACGACACGTCCCTGACCCTGGCTCACGGCGCCGCCGGTCCGCAGCAGGAGCCGGATCCCACGACGCGCAATCCGCGCACTTCGTCCTCGAGGTCGTGGTTGAG
>JBOHPM010000067.1:0-10401 GCA_050731715.1 Candidatus Rokuibacteriota bacterium | reverse complement strand
TAGCCATCGAACGCCGCCCGAGCTTCGCTCAACAGCACCGTCTGGCTCGGCGCCGTGAGCAGCAGCGACAGCCGTGTGAGATCCTCCCGGACCTGCGCCATCCGCTCCCTCCAGGCCCCGGCGTACGCAGCGTCGCGGAGGATCAGCATTCGGGCTTCCAGCCGGGCCAGGCCGGGTATCGCATCGTGCGCGGCCGAGACGTGCCGCACCGCCGGCAGGGTGCGGGTGGTGATATCCCGGTTCACAGCCACCAACCGGTCCAGGGCCCGCAGGCTCAGGCCACCGACCACGAAGAGGACGCCGAGCACCAGCGAGAACGCCAGGAACAGCTTGACGCCGAGCTTCATGCGCGATCCGCGAGTCGTCGCGTGTCGTTGGATACCATGTGCACGGGCAGAAGGCCCGTCCTTCAAAGATAGCGGAAACGAGGGAGGGTTGTCCCCCTTGCCGTCAGGGGGTCCGTGGCCCTGCGACGACAGTCAGTTAGGCGCGCTCGTCGGGGGCCGCCGATTGCAAAGGCCCGGGGCGTGGCCTACCATTACGCCCGCTATGGAGTTCGGCCTCTCGCTGCCGGGCCGCGGACCGTTCGCCCACCTCGACACCGCCCTCAAGATCGCGGCCCGGGCCGAGGCGCTGCGCTTCTCGTCCCTCTTCGCCACCGACCACGTCGTGCTTCCCGAGACCACGTCGGCCTCGACCTATCCGTACGCGCCGAGCGGACAGTTCCCGGGCGGCTCCCGACAGGATTACCTCGAGCCCCTGACTATGCTGGGGTATCTGGCCCGCGCCACCCGGACCGTCCGGCTGGGCACGAGCGTGCTGGTCATCCCGTACCGCCATCCGGTCCTGACCGGCAAGATGCTGGCCATGATCGACGTCCTCTCAGGCGGGCGACTGATCCTGGGCGCCGGCACCGGCTGGCTGCGGGAGGAGTTCGAAGCCCTGGGCACCCCCCCGTTCGCCGAGCGGGGACAGGTAACCGATGAGTATCTCGCGGTGATGCGGCGGATGTGGACGACCGATCCGGTGACGTTCGAGGGACGCTACTGCACGCTGCGCGCGGTTCACGCCCTCCCCAAACCTGTGCAGCCCGGAGGGATCCCGATCTGGATCGGCGGCCACACCGACGCCGCGCTGCGGCGCGTCGCCCGGCTCGGGGACGGTTGGCATCCCATCGGTCTGCGTCCGCCCGCTCTGCTCTACCCCGACGAGTTCGCCGCCCGGGTGAAGCAATTGCACGGGTACGCGCAGCAGGCCGGCCGCGATCCCCGAACCATCGCGCTGAGCTTCCGGGCCCCCATGGAGGTCCGCGGGCCACGGGACCGGGCGCCCGGCGGCGAGCGCCCGCTCTTCCAGGGCACGGCCGCCGAAGTCGCCGCCGACATCCGGCGCTACCAGGCCCTGGGGGTCACGCACTTCGTCTTCGACCCGGTGCGACCCGACCTGGGCAAGGTTCTGGCCAGCATGGAGCGCTTCGCCGGGGACGTCCGCCCCAAAGTGCGCACGGCTCCGAGCTCACGTCCGGGCCACCCTCGATCCAAGCCGGGCACACGGCGCTCGTTACCATGATCACCCACAGCGAGGCCTGCGCCCTGATCGACACCCCGGCCGAGGGGCTGCCCGAGCTGCTGGCCCGGGCCGGCGAGCTGCGCGATCGCGGCCGCGGCCGGACCGTCACCTTCTCCAAGAAGGTCTTCGTCCCGCTCACCACGCTGTGTCGGGACTACTGCGGTTATTGCACCTTCCGGCGCGACCCCGGCGAGCCCGGCGCGCACACGATGACGCCGGAAGAGGTGCTGGCGCTGGTCCAGGCCGGGGCGCGGATCGGCGCCAAGGAGGCGCTGTTCTCGCTGGGTGACAAACCGGAGGCTCGCTTCGCCGAGCACCGCCAGTTTCTCCGGCGGCACGGCCACCGTACGACGCTGCAGTATCTGGCGTCGATGTGCGCGCTCACGCTCCGCGATTCAACCCTCCTGCCCCACGTCAACCCCGGGCTCATGAGCGAGCGCGACTTGGCCGCGCTCCGTGAAGTCGCGGTCAGCATGGGGCTCATGCTGGAGACGGCCGCCGCGCGTCTGCTCGCTCCCGGGCTGGCCCACGATCGGGCCCCCGACAAGGTGCCGGCCCGGCGCCTCAAGACGATCGAGCTGGCCGGCAAGCTCCAGATCCCCTTCACCACCGGCATCCTCATCGGCATCGGGGAGACGCCCCGCGAGCGGGTCGAAGCCCTGGTGGCGATCCGCGAGCTCCACGAGCGGTACGGTCACGTCCAGGAAGTCATCATCCAGAATTTCCGGGCCAAGCCGACCATCCCGATGCGCGATGCCCCGGAGCCGTCGTTCGACGATCTGCTCCGCGCGCTGGCC
This sequence comes from Candidatus Rokuibacteriota bacterium, assembly GCA_050731715.1. Lineage (GTDB taxonomy): Bacteria > Methylomirabilota > Methylomirabilia > Rokubacteriales > CSP1-6 > 40CM-4-69-5. The sequence continues at coordinate 8,035 of JBOHPM010000067.1, read as the reverse complement.
GTGGCCCGGCTCGTCCTCGGCCCGGACGTGAACATCCAGGCGCCGCCCAATCTTTCGCCGGGGGCGTACGCCCGCCTGCTCGCGGCAGGCCTGAACGACTGGGGCGGCATCTCGCCGCTCACCCTCGACCACATCAACCCCGAGAAGCCGTGGCCGCGGATCACCGAGCTCAGGCGGGCGACCGAGCGCGACGGGTACACCCTGCGCGAGCGCCTGGCCGTCTATCCCGAGTTCTCTCGGCGTCCCGAGTTCGTCGCCGAGCCCCTGCGGGGGCGGATCGCGGATCTGGTCGACGCCGACGGCCTCGTCAAGGAGTCCCATGAGCACTGGCGCCGCTGGTAGTCTGTCCGCCGTCCTCGACGCGGCCACCGCCGACGTCTGCCGCGCCCTGGGCCGCGCCCTCGAGGGCGTCGAGGTGTCGGTCGACGACGGCCTGGTCCTGGCCCAGGCCCGCGGCCGCGATCTGCAAGCCCTCACCTGCGTGGCGGACGAGCTCCGCCGGCGGCAGGTCGGCGATGTGGTGACCTTCGTCGTCAATCGCAACGTCAACTTCACCAACGTCTGCATCAAGCACTGTACCTTCTGCGCCTTCAGTCGGGATCACCGGGAGGAGGAAGGCTATTTCCTGCCGGTGGACGAGGTCGTCCGGCGGGCCCGGGAGGCCTGGGAACTGGGGGCGACCGAGGTCTGCATCCAGGCCGGCCTGCCCCCCAAGCTCGACGGGCGCTACTACATCGACCTCTGTCGGGCCATCACCGGCGCCCTGCCCGGGTTGCACGTGCACGCCTTCTCGCCGGAGGAGGTCCTCTACGGCTCGGTGCGCTCGGGGCTGCCGGTCCGCGAGTACCTGGTCGAGCTGAAGGCGGCAGGCCTGGGCACCCTGCCTGGCACCTCGGCGGAAATCCTCGATCAGGACGTCCGCGACCGCATCGCCCGAGGCCGGATCACGGTGCCGCAGTGGATCGACGTCGTCACCACGGCCCACGCCCTGGGGATCCGGACGACGTCGACCATCATGTACGGCCACGTCGAGACCCCCGCGCACTGGGTCCGCCACCTGGCCCTGCTGCGCTCGATCCAGAAAGACACCGGCGGGTTCACCGAGTTCGTTCCCCTCTCGTTGATCCACACCGAGGCGCCGATGTGGGCCAAGCGCCTGGTGAGGGATGTCCGGCCCGGCGCCACCGGCGCCGAGGTGGTGGTCATGCACGCGCTGGCCCGCGTCATGCTCGGACCCGGCATTCCCAACATCCAGGCCTCCTGGGTCAAGGAGGGGCCGAAGCTAGCCCAGCTCTTGCTCGACGCCGGGGCCAACGATCTGGGCGGGACGCTGATCAACGAATCCATCTCGACGTCGGCCGGGGCCGCCTACGGGCAACTGGTCTCGCCGGCCGAGCTCAAGCGCCTGGTGCGGGACGCGGGCCGTGTCCCCGCGCAGCGCGACACCCTCTACAACATCCTAAAATCCTACGCCGGGGACGACGACGAGGCGTCGCCGCTGGACACCATCGAGGACGCTGAATCGCGCTTCGGCTCCTACCGGCGCCTCATCGCGTCGGGCGAATTTCGCTACACAGGGCGGTAGCCGGAGTCCGCGGCCTGTGGTATTAATTCACGTCCCTTCACTTTCACCCGAACAGGAGGCCGCCCGTGGCGAAGATGATGACGAAGTCGGCGACGATGTCCCACCTCGCGCAGAAGACCGGCCTGTCGAAGAGGCAGATCATCGAAGTCTTCGACGAGACGCTGGGTCTCGCGTGCAAGGAGGCCAAGAACGGCTTCGTTCTCCCGGGCTTCGGGAAGCTCGTCCTCTCCAATCGCAAGGCGCGGATGGGACGCAATCCCCAGACCGGCGAGCCCATCAAGATCCCGGCCAAGCGCGTGTGCAAGTTCCGTCTGACCAAGAGCTTGAAGGACTCCGTGCTTGGGAAGAAGTAGCTCGCGGCGGCGCCGACCCGCTGTCGGGACGGCGCCGGCCGCGGTGCCCGCTCAGGCCCCGGGGGTCGGGCTCGCCGCGGCCCCGTCATTGGCTCACGCGATCGTCCCCCGGGTCTGGCAGGGTATCGGCTATCGTCCGCTCTCGGATGGTGCGACGGCACGCCCGCTGTTCGATTTCGCCGCGCTGCCGTGGCCCGAGCCAGCCCGGCTGGCCCTGGCCTGGGGCGCGTTCGTCGCCAACCCCTCGGAGGGCGAACGTCTGGTCGGCGCGGTGCTCGCCGAACGCGAGGGTCGCGCGATGTTCCTGCACGGCCCCGTCGTCGTGGCCGGGGAGCAGCCGCTGGAAATCGCGGCCCAGCTCGTGACGGCCGCGCTCGATCACGGCACCGCGCTCGGCGCCGACGTGATCTTCACCCGTCCGCAAGGCCTGGACCGCGTGTGGATCCGCTTCGGCTTCATTCCCGTGCCCGAGAGCACCCTGCCCGGCTCGCTGACGGGTCGGGCCGGCGTCGGCCTCTACGCCTGGCGCGGGGGCAGTGCGCTCTGGACCCTGCGCGAGCCACCCCGCGAGTGACCCCGTGAAGGTGACGGCGATCGCCGGGGGTACCGGCGCGGCCAAGCTCTTGCGCGGGCTGGCCGCGTGCCTGGCTCCGCACGAGCTGACCGTCATCGGCAACACCGGCGACGACGCCGAGGTCTGGGGCCTGCACGTCTCACCGGATCTCGACACCATCACGTACGCCCTGGCCGGGCGGCTCGACACCGAGCGCGGTTGGGGGGTGGCCGGTGAGACGTTCCGCTGCCTGGGGGCCATGGCCGACCTGGGCGCCGAGACGTGGTTCAACCTGGGCGACCGCGATCTGGCCACTCATCTGACCCGCACCGCGGCGCTGCGGGCGGGGACGCCGCTGTCGACGGTGACGGCCGACATTGCCCGGAACCTCGCCGTCGCCGCCGGCATCCTGCCCATGAGCGACGATCCCGTGCGGACGCGCATCCGGATCGCCCCGGCCATGGCCGGCGGGGACGTCTGGCTCAGCTTCCAGGAATACTTCGTGCGCGAGAAGGCGCTCGTGGAGGTGCTCGAGGTCGCCTATGCAGGGGCGTCCCAGGCGCGGCCCGCCCCTGGCGTCGTGGGAGCGATCGCCGACGCGGAGCTGATCGTGATCTGTCCCTCCAACCCCGTCACCTCGGTCGGCCCGGTGCTGGCGGTGCCCGGCATTCCCCAGGCGCTGACGGCCGCGCGGGCGCCGATCGTCGGGGTGAGCCCGATCGTCGGGGGCGCCGCGGTGAGCGGGCCGGCCGCTCAGCTCATGCGCGCCCGGGCCTGGCCAGTGTCACCGGTGGGCGTGGCCCGGGCCTACGCGCCCTGGCTCGACGTATTGCTCATCGATCCCGCCGACCGGGCCTGCCTCCCCGCCCTCCTCGAACGGGGCGTCTCTGCGGTCCTGGCGGGAATCCTGATGCCCGATCGCGAGCGTGAGGTGGCGCTGGCCCGCCAGGTACTGGAGGCCGCGGGGGCATGAGGGTGGCCGCGGTGCCGGTCAAGGATCTCGTCAACGCCAAGCAACGGCTGATGGCCGTGCTGACGCCGGCCGAGCGGGCGGCGCTGGCGCGGGCGATGCTGAACGACGTCCTCGCCGCGCTGGCCGGCGCCGGCCTCGACGCGATCTGGGTCGTCACCCGTGACGCCGAGATCGGCGCCCTCGCCCGTCGGGCCGGGATCGAGGTGCTCAGCGACCCCGCCGGCCAGGGGCACACCGCGGCCGTGGCGCTGGCCCAGGCCGAGGCCGTGCGCCGGCGCGCCCGGCTCTTCCTCACCGTGCCGGGCGACGTCCCCTGCGCCACAGCCGCCGAGCTGGCCCTGCTCGTCCAGGCCACCGAGTCGGCCACCCCCACCGTGGTGTTCACGCCGTCCCGCTCCGGGCGGGGCACCAACGGCGCGGCCCTGGCTCCGCCCGACGTCATGCCGCTCGTCTTCGGCGAGCCCTCGTTCGACAACCATCTGACCGTGGCGCGCGAGCGCGGGCTCACGGCCCGTGTGCTGCGTCTGTCCGGGCTCGGGCTCGACATCGACGACGGTGATGATCTCCGCTGCCTGCTCGCCGAGGGCGCGGGGACCGAGAGCGGCCGCCTCGTGGCCGACTGGGGATTCCAGCTGGCCGGGACATGATCCGCTACGAGGTCCTCGGCGTCACTGGCATCCCGGAGATCCGCCCCGGCGACGATCTCGGCCGCCTCATCGTGGAGTCGGCCGCTCGCCAGGGAACGCCGCTGCGCGGTGGCGACCTGATCGTGGTGGGCCAGAAGATCGTCTCCAAGGCGGAAGGCCGGCTGCGGCGATTGGCCGACGTCCATCCCTCGCCGGCCGCCCTCACCATGGCCGCTCAGCTCGGCCGCGATCCACGTCTGGTCGAAGTCATCCTCTGCGAGTCGCGGCGCATCGTCCGGATGGACCGCGGCGTGCTCATCGCGGAGACGCACCACGGCTGGGTGTGCGCCAACGCGGGTGTCGACCAGTCCAATGTGGAGCCCGACTGCGTGGCCCTGCTCCCCGAGGACCCGGACCGCTCGGCCCGCCGCCTGCGCGAGGACATTCGCGAGCGGACGGCCGCGGACGTGAGCGTCATCATCGCCGACACGTTCGGCCGTCCCTGGCGCGAGGGGCTCACCAACGTGGCCATCGGGGTCAGCGGGATGGCGCCGCTGCGCAGCTACCTCGGCCTCAAGGACGAGGCGGGACGCGAGCTGCAGGCGACGATCCTGGCCGTGGCCGACGAGATCGCGGGCGCGGCCGAGCTGGTCATGGGCAAGCTGGACCGCGTTCCCGTGGCCGTGGTGCGGGGCCTGACCGTGGCGCCCAGCGAGGAGGGCTCCAAGCCCTTGCTGCGCGATCCGGCCCGCGACCTCTTCCGCTGACCGTGAACATCGCCATCCTCGGGGGAACGGGCAAGGAAGGGGCGGGACTGGCGGCCCGCTGGGCCCTGGCCGGCCACGGCATCATCATCGGCTCGCGCGACGCCGAGCGGGCAAAGGCCAAGGCGATCGAGCTTCGCGAGGCCACGCGCAGCCTGACCATCGTCGGCCACACCAACACCGAGGCGGCCGCGCTGGGCGGGATCGTGGTGGTGGCCCTGCCCGCCGATGGCCTGGCCGCCACGCTGCCCCCCCTGGCCAACGCCTGCCGCAGCAAGATCGTGATCAGCACGGTCGTGGCCCTCGACTTCAAAGGGCCCCGCCTCTTCACGCCCCCGCCGGCCGGTTCCGCGGCCGAAGAGGTCCGCGCCCTGCTTCCGGGGGCCCGTGTGGTGGCCGCCTTCCAGCACATCGCCGCCCACGAGCTGGCTGACCTCGAGCAGTCGATCGATTGCGACCTGCTGATCTGCGGCGACGACGACGCCGCCAAGCAGGCCGTGGCCGACCTGGCCATCTCGATGGGCCTGCGGGGGCTCGACGCGGGGCCACTCTCGAACGCCGGGCCACTGGAGGGAATCACCGCGCTGCTGGCCACCATCAACCGCCGCTACAAGAAGAAGCGTGCCGGGATCAAAATTACAGGACTCTGAGGAGCAGGCAGCGACCGCCAGGCGCGCCGCGTGTCAGCTTCTGGAGATCATCAGGCCCAGGTAGATCACGGCGACGCCAAGCAGGATGGTGATCCGGTCGAGCCAGCCGATCGCCGTCAACGCCGGCCCCGGGTCCTCGCCGGCTGCCAGCGCGCGGCGTAGCCGGGGCACGTGCGCGAAATCCCGCTGCCCCGCGAGCAGGACGATGACGAGCACGAGCACGAGCTTGCCGGCCAGGGCCAGCGCCGCGCCGCTCTCCATCACGCGCTCGAGTGGCCCCAGATGTGTCACGTTGTAAAGTCCTGCCAGAACAGTCAAGGCGAGGGCCGCCCACGCCATGGGACGGCCGTGGGCCACCGCCGCGGCGAAGCTCGTCGCGCCATCACGGCGGGCCGCCGGCGCCAGCACGTGAACCTGGTACACGAGCCCGCCCAGCCAGACCACGACCCCGAGCACGTGGACCCAGAGGGCGAGCAGCCTCATGCGCCAGTCAGCGCACGCACCACACGGGGAACATCGGCCAGGTCCGCCAAGAGCAGATCGGGCCCGCATCCGGCCAGCTCCTCGGCGGGATGCTGCCCCGTGGCCACGGCAACCGCACGCCCCCCGCAGGCCCGGGCGCAGTCGACGTCGAGCGGGGTGTCGCCGATGATCGTCACGCGATCGAAGGTGATCGTCCTCCCGGTGAGCGCAACGGCCCTCGCGCAGGCAACGGCGGGCAGCCGGCGGCGATCCGCATCGTCCGAGCCGTAGGCCCCCAGACGGAAGAAGGGTAGCAACCCGGTCGGACGCAGCTTGACCTGGGCGCCCCGCTCGATGTTGCCCGTGAGGAGCCCCACGAGGATCTCCGGCTGCCGACCCAGCTCCCGCACCACGTCGGCCACACCGGGCAGGAGCCGCACGCGCGCCCCGTTCTGAACGAGCGCTTCCAGCGCGGTCACGTAGGCACCAAAGGCCTGGGGCAAGCGCGCGCGCAGGATCGGCTCGGCGATCCCGGCGGCGCCCATGAGATCGTGCACGATCTGGGGATCCGTCTTGCCCCGGAAGTCGTAGGCGTCGATGGGGCCGGCCGTGCCGTACACCGCCCGCAGGGCCTGGCCCAGGGCCTCGCGGCCGGCGCCCCCGGCAGTGATCAGCGTGCCGTCCACGTCGAACAGCAACAGTCTCATGACTCGGGAGCCCTGGGCATGATGATCCAGAGCCCCAGATACACGAGGATGCCGGGGAAGGCGACCGACAGCACCGAGACCACCACGTAGAGAACCCGGACGATCGTGGGATCCCAGCCGAGCCACTCGGCCAGACCACCGCACACGCCGGCGAGCATGCGGTTGCGGCGCGAGCGCTGCAGGGGCATCGCTATCCGCGGGCCAGCCGGCGCAGGCGCTCGACGATGCCCGGCAGGATGTCCAGGGTGAAGTCGATCTCCGCCGCGGCGGTCCATCGCCCCATGGTGAAGCAGAGCGAGCCTTCCGCCGCCTCGCGCTCGCAGCCGATCGCCCGCAGCACGTGCGACGCCTCGCCGGTCATCGTCGTACAGGCCGAGCCCGAGGAGGCCGCCACTCCGCGGAGATCGAGGTCGAGCAGCAGCGCCTCGGCCTTGACTCCCGGGACGACGAGGCTGACGTGGTGGGGCAAGCGGGCCTCGCCGCGTGGCCCGGTGCGGCGGGCACCCGTCACGCGCAGCAGCAGGCCCTCGAGCAGGCGATCCCGCAGCGTGGCCAGTCGCCCCGCTTCGCCGGCCCGCTCGACGCGGGCCAGCTCGGCGGCCACACCCATGCCCACGATGGCGGGCAAGTTCTCCGTTCCCGAGCGGTATCCGCGCTCCTGGCCACCACCGAGGATCAGCGGGGCCAGCTTGATCTCCGGGCGCACCCACAGGGCCCCGGCGCCCGGTGGCCCGTAGAGATCGTTGGAGGAGAGCGTGAGCAGGTCGATGCCACACTCCTCGACGGAAAGCGGCAACCGGCCGGCCGCGTGGACGGCGTCGACGTGGAAGGGGACGCCACGGCTTCGCGTGAGCCGACCAATCTCGCGCAGCGGCTGCACGGCGCCGATCTCCCCGTTGGCTGCCATGATCGAGACCAGCGCCGTGTCGGGCCGCAGCGCCCGGTCAACGGCCGCCGGGTCGACCCGACCCTCGGCGTCGACGCCCACGTAGGTCACGGGGTGGCCGTGCTTCTCGAGATCCCGGCAAGGATTGAGCACGGAGACATGCTCGACGGCCGAGGTGACGACGTGGCGCGCCGACGCGCGGAGGGCGACCCCCTTGACGGCCAGGTTGTTCGCCTCAGTGGCGCTGGCGGTGAAGATCACGCCGGCGGGGGCGCCGCCGAACAGCCGCGCAAGCTTGGCTCGGGCGCCGTCCAGCGAGGCTCGCGCCTCCAGGCCCAGCGAATGGGGCGCCGCCGGGTTGCCCGCTCCCCCTTCCAGGAAGGGTCGCATGACCGCGACCACCCGGGGATCGACAGGTGTGAAGCCGCCGTAGTCCAGGTACACGCGAGTGACGGCGGCGCTGCTACCGGGTCTTT
>JBOHPM010000066.1:0-10424 GCA_050731715.1 Candidatus Rokuibacteriota bacterium | reverse complement strand
CCTCCGATGCCTCCCCCCGGACAGATCGCGCCGGGAAAGCCGGCGCTCGAGGCGCACTACTTCAGGTAGGTGCTCTTCAGCTCCTGGGCGTCGCCCCAGACCTTGTAGACCTTCCGCCAGGCCAGGTAGTGGTCGGCGACCTTCTTGAACAGGGGATCCCTGGCGCTCTCCGCGTCCAGCACCTCCAGCCACCCCTTCTCGAAGGCGCGCAGATCGTCGTCAGACCAGCGCCGGTTGTTGACCTTGTGCTTGTCCTTCATCTCCTGCATCACCGGCGGGTTCTTGGCCTCGGTCTCGACGTAGGTGTGGATCACGGTGTCGTTGAGCGCCACCTGGATGATCCGCTTGTGCTGCTCGGAGAGCTTGTCCCACTCGGCCTTGTTCATCAGCAGCTCGCTCACCGAAACTTGCTGGTGCCACCCCGGGTAGTAGTTGTTCTTGGCGATCTGGTGGAACCCGTAGGCGACGTCCATGGTGGGCATGGAGAACTCGGTGGCGTCGATGACGCCGCGCTCGAGCGCGGGATAGATGTCGGCGCCGGCCAGGAGCTGGGTGTTCACCCCGAGCTTCTGCATCACCTGGGCCCCCAGGCCGAAGAAGCGCATCTTGATACCCTTCAGCTCGGCCACGCTCTTGACTTCCTTCTTGAACCAGCCCGAGGTCTCGGCCCCGATCGAGAAGCAATCGAGCGCGAACAGGTTGTGCTTGGCGTAGATCTCGTTCCGGAGGTCGTTGCCCCCCCCGAACCACTTCCAGGCCAGGAACTCCCCGATCTGGGGCCCGAAGGGCACGGTGGTGAAGAAGGCCAGGGCCGGGTACTTACCGGTGTGGTAGCCCGGCGTGGTCCAACACGACTCGACCGAGCCCCGGGAGACGGCGTCGAAGCACTCCAGCGCCGGAACCAGCGCGCCTGGCTCGAAGAACTTGAGCTCGAGCGTGCCACCCGACATGACCTTGACGTTGTCGGCGAAGCGGAGGGCGGACGTCCCGAGGTGGGGCACCTTGCTGCCGAAGGCGCTGGCCATCTTCCACTGGACTTTACGTTGGGCTTCGGCGGGCGTGGTCGCGGTGGACGCCAGATACCCGGCGCCCGCCAGGGCAACGCCCAGGACGATGAAGCTCTTGAGCACTCCTGGTCGCATGGTGATACCTCCTTCGAGGGGGTTGGTTGCCGACGCGTTGCGCGCTTAGTTGCCACAATCCGGGCGGCTAGTCAAGAGAGCCAGACCGCTGCCGACGGACTCGGACGCGCGAGGTCGTCGAGTCTCGCGTGCTACTCTGCCCTCCGTGGCTCGCCTCCGGAGCAGAGCCCTGGTCGCCCTGGCGGTGAGCCTGGCCTCGATCGCCCTCTTCACCGGGGGCCTGGCGTGGCTGCTCGATACCCCGCGCCCGCCGGCCGGCGCCTCCCGGAGCGAGCGGCTGTACTACGCGTACTGCGTCACCTGTCACGGCGAGGACGGCCGCGGCTCGTGGCGCGCCGCGCTCTTCCTGATCCGGCCGGGCGACCTGGCCGACGCCGCCCGCATGAAGGCGCACACCGATCAGTACCTCTTCGACATCATCAAGCACGGGGGGGCCCCGCTCGGTCAGCCGGGCATGCCGGCCTTCGGCTACCACATGGCCGATGCCGACATCGAAACGCTAGTCGGATACGTCAGGAAGTTGGCGGCGAAACCCTGATAAGAAGATGGGGGGCCCCGAGATAGCCCCCCATACCCCCCCACTCACGCGTCAATCGAGCCAGAGGCTCGATTGCTCCCGCAACACCCCCCGCAACACCGGCTCGCGAATCAATCTCCCAGGCGCTCGATCCGCACGAGGACCAGCCGGTCGTCGACAGGCCGCACCGCCAGGCGAACGCGGTCGCCCGGGCGCGCTCCACTGGCGTCGAGGAGCGCCTGGTCGCCGACGACCTCCATCAGCTCCATGGCCGCCATCCCGAGCCCGGCGATAGGGTCGTGGCGCACCAGGATGGTGTCGGCGGAGGGACGCGCGACGATCTCACCGCGCACCTCGTAGGCGGCCGGGCGGAGGATCGTGCCCCAGAGACCGACCGCGAATGCGGCGAGCAGGACGGCGAAGAGGGTGGCCAGCACGAGCCAGCCGCGCCGGGGCGAGCGTCGAGCCGGGTCAGACGCGGACGAGCTACCTGGCGCTGGCCTGCGGGTCGGGATCCAGGTGGAGCACGCGTTCTGGCCCCGGGTCCGGCCGCAGGTGCTCGCCGCGGACGATCCAACGCTGGTCACACCCTTCTCGCACGACGTCCGCGGACTCCCGATCCGCGTAGCCAAAAGTGGCCAGGAAAAGAGTGGTACCGACCGCGCCGCCGATGAGGCAGACGGCGCCCTTGAGCGGGGCGCCGACGACGGTCATGATGGCCGCGCCCACGTCGTAGCCATCCGTTGGGTGCTTGCCGGCGTTGGATTTCGTCTGCGCCGCTGCCAGCATGGGCTGGAGCGGCACGGTCACCCATAGCGCGACCGCCATGCACGCCGCGACCAGTCGAACGCTCATCGTCACGCCCCCTTGTTGGCTCCGTCTCCGACAATGGCCATTATCGCGCCCGGCGGGCCGCCGACCCACGGAAATCGTGGTCACGGCTATATAATCCCCCCTACATCCTTTCCCGGAGGGCACTTAGATGAAGCTGGTCCGCTTCTCCGTCAACGGGCAGCCGCCGCGTCTCGGGTCGCTCGACAACGACCGCATCCTGGATCTGGAAGCGAGCCTGGCCGCCACCCTGGCCAAGAAGGGGGTTACCCGCAGCCACGAGATTGCCGCGGCCCTGGTCCCCCAGAGCACGCGCGCCTTCCTCGAGGGCGGGGCGGCAGCCCAGGAGGCCGTGGCCTCCATCACCGAGTGGGTCAGCGTGCCCCGGCGCTCGACCCGCCTGCACGCCCCCATCGCCGACCCGGGCAAGTTCATCTGCATCGGGCTCAACTACCGCGACCATGCCGAGGAGGCTGGCCAGCCCATCCCCAAGGAGCCGCCCATCTTCCCGAAGTGGAACAACACGATCCTCGATCCCGGCGAGCCCATCCTGCGCCCGCGGGGATCGAAGCAGCTCGACTGGGAAGTGGAGCTCGGCGTGGTCATCGGACGGACGGCGCGGCACGTGCCGCGGGAGCGCGCGCTGGACTACGTGTGGGGCTACACGAACATCAACGACGTGAGCGCGCGGGACTTCCAGTTCATCACGAGCCAGTGGGCGGCGGGCAAGATCGCCGACACGTTCGCCCCCGTCGGGCCCTACATCGCCGACCGTAACGAGGTCCCCGACCCCCACGTGCTCGACCTCAAGCTCTGGGTGAACGGCACCCTCATGCAGAACGGCAACACCAAGACGTTCATCTTCGACGTGCGCTATCTGGTGAGCTACCTGTCGGGCCTCATCACCCTCTCCCCCGGCGACCTGATCGCCACCGGCACGCCCCCGGGCGTGGGGTTCGCCCGCAAGCCCCCGGTCTTCCTGCAGCCGGGCGACGTCTGCAAGCTGGAGATCACGAGCCTCGGCGTCCTGGAAAACCCCGTCAAGGACGGGTAAAGCCGCCCCCGGGCGCGCCTCGCGGGCTTCTCAGGTACACTGGAAACGTGTTGGACCTGCTCACCGAGCTGGTCATCCCGAATAACACCAAGATCGTGCTCCTCTCGCTTGACGGGCTGGGCGGGCTTCCTCATCCCGACACGGGCCGGTCGGAGCTCGAAACGGCGCGCATCCCGCACCTCACGGCCCTGGCCGCGCGCGGGGCCTGCGGCCTGATCCGCCACGTCGCGCCCGGGATCACGCCAGGCAGCGGGCCGGGACACCTCGGCCTGTTCGGGTACGACCCCCTGGTGTACCGGGTGGGTCGGGGCGTGCTCGAATCGCTGGGGATCGAGTTCGATCTGCGCCCCGGCGATGTCGCCGCCCGGGGCAACTTCTGCACGGTCGACAGCCGAGGGCTCATCACCGATCGGCGGGCCGGTCGCATCCCTACCGAGGTCTGCACGCGGCTCACCGAACGCCTGCGGACCATCCGGATGCCGGGTGTGGAGCTGTTCGTCGAGCCGGTGACGGAGCACCGGTTCGTCCTGGTCCTCCGGGGCGCCGGACTCAGCGGGCACGTCAGCGAAACCGACCCCCAGGCCCTGGCCAAGCCACCCCTGCCCGTGCGGCCCCTCGATCCCGCCGCCGAGCGGACCGCGGGACTGGTCAATGCCTTCGTCGAGCAGGCGCGCCGGCTGCTCGCCGATGCCGCGCCCGCCAACATGGTCCTGTTGCGGGGCTTCGACCGCCTGGCCGACTTGCCGCGCTTCCCCGAGGTGTTCCAGCTGCGGGCCGCCGCCATCGCAGCGTATCCGATGTACCGCGGCCTGGCCCGGCTGGTCGGCATGGAGGTGCTCAAGACGGGAACCACCTTCGCCGACGAGATCGAGACCCTGCGCGAGCACCGGGAGGCCTACGACTTCTTCTTCCTGCACTACAAGGACACGGACAAGGCCGGCGAGGACGGCGACTTCGCGGGCAAGGTCGCCGCGCTCGAGCGCGTGGACAGCTTCGTGCCCGAGATCGAGCGGCTCGCGCCGGACGTGCTGGTGATCACCGGCGACCACGCCAGCCCCGCCGTGCTGGCGGGTCACGGCTGGCAGGGCGTCCCCGTGGTGCTGTGGAGCCGCTACTGCGGGGCCGATCCCGTTCAGGCCTTCACCGAGCGGGCCTGTGCCGGTGGCAGTCTGGGCGTGCTGGCCGCCCAGCACCTCATGCCGCTGGTGATGGCCAACGCGCTCAGGCTCACGAAGTTCGGGGCGTAAAGGCCTGACCATGCGGTTCCTGCTGCGGCTGCTCGGTGGCATCGGGCTGGCGACACTCGTCGTCACGGTCGCTTTCACCTACCTCGAGGTGCGCGAAGAGCGCACCCGGCTGGTGACGGATCTGCGCCGGCGCGCTGCCCTGGCCGCCGACGCCGTGCGCGAGGCGGCCGAGCCGCTGGTGACTCGCCAGGCCCGGGCCGGCTACGACCGCATCCTCACGCGCTTCGGCCGACCCGACCGGTCCATCGCGATCTACGACCAGTTCGGCAGCGTGATCGAAGCCTCGCCGCAAGTGAAGCCGCTGCTGGCGCCCCTGTCGCCCCTGATCTCCGACGCCATGCGGACCCGCGGTCCCGTCCGGGACTTCCGGAACGTGGGCGGTCACAGCCGGCTCGTGTACGCGATCCCCCTGGAACGGGAAGAGCGGGTCATCGGCGCCGTCGCCGTCTTCATCGACGCCGAGGCCCTGGAATCACAGGAGTGGAGCCTCTGGCGCCGCTCGGCCGTCCGCTTGGGGATCCTGGTCCTGCTCCTCACCGGCATCACCTGGCTGCTCGTCCGCTGGTCGGTGACCCGGCCCATCGAGCGCATGGCGGAGTGGACGAAGCAGCTCAAGGCCGGGCAGCCGGTGGCGCCGCCGCCCGACGCCGACGCCAGCCTCTTCGGCCCCCTGGCCGGCGAGGTGACGGGCCTGGCCCGCTCGCTGTCGCGGGCCCGCGCCGTGGCCGAGCAGGAGGCCCGGCTCCGGCTGCTCGGGGAGAGCATCTGGACGGAGGAGCGCCTGAAGCAATTCGTCCAGATGCATTTCGGCGGCCAGCCGATCTTCGTCGTGTCCAACCGGGAGCCGGTGAGCCACGTGCGCGATGGCAACATCGTGCGTGCGCTGCAACCGGCCAGCGGCCTGGTGTCGGCGCTGGAGCCCATCGTGCTGGCATGCGGGGGCGTTTGGGTCGCCCACGGCAGCGGCGACGCCGACCGGATCGTGGGCCAGCGGATCGGCCTGCCCGCCGACGATCCCAGATACACGCTGCGCCGCGTCTGGCTCAGCCCCGAGGAGGAGGCCGGGTACTACTACGGCTTCTCCAACGAGGGCCTCTGGCCGCTCTGCCACATCGTGCACGAGCGCCCGCAGTTCCGGGCCCACGACTGGGAGCACTACCGCGCCGTCAACCAGAAGTTCGCCGAGATCCTGCTCGACGAGATGGACAAGACCGAGGCGCCCACCGTCCTGGTCCAGGACTACCACTTCGCGCCGCTGCCCCTGATGATCAAGCGCGAGCGCCCGGACGCCCGGGTGGCGCTCTTCTGGCACATCCCCTGGCCCAACGTGGAGGCCTTCGGAATCTGCCCCTGGCAGGAGGAGATCCTCCTCGGGATGCTGGGCGCCGACCTCGTGGGCTTCCACACCCAGTTCCACTGCAACAACTTCCTGGAAACGGTGGAGCGGAGCATCGAGGGGCGCGTGGAGTGGGACCACTTCACGGTCGTGCGCGGCCAGCACACGACCCACGTGCTGCCGTTCCCCATCAGCGTGGCCACGGACGTGCTCGACGATGGGCCGTCGATGCCCCGACCCGCGCTGTTGGCCGAGCTCGGCGTGTCGGCCGAGTTCGTCGGGGTGGGCGTGGACCGCATCGACTACACCAAGGGGCTACCCGAGCGGCTGCGGGCCATCCGGCGCTTCTTCGAAAGGTGGCCAGAATACCGGCGGCGGATGGTCTTCGTGCAGCTCGCCTCGCCGAGCCGGAGCCAGATCCCCCGCTACCACGCGGTGCAGGAGGAAACGCGCGCCATCGCGCGGGCCATCAACGACGAGATCGGCGAGCGGGGCTGGCGACCGATCGTCTACCGCGAGCGCCACCACAGCCACCGGGAGATCCGCGCCTTCTACCGGGCCGCGGACTTCTGCATGGTCACCGCGCTCCACGACGGCATGAACCTGGTGGCCAAGGAGTACGTGGCCGCCCGGGACGACGACGATGGCGTGCTGATCCTCAGTCGTTTCACCGGCGCCTCCCGCGAGCTCGTCGACACGCTGCTGGTGAACCCCTACGACATCGAGGACACGGCGGCGGCAATCCGCCGCGCCATCGAGATGCCCGAGGGCGAGCGCCGCGCCCGCATGGCCCGCATGCGCGCCCAGGTCCGGGAGCAGAACATCTACCGCTGGGCAGGGCGACTGCTGAGCGAACTCGCCCGGGTGGCCCGGCCGGCCGTGGAGCGCCACGGCGCCCCGGGCGATCGACTCGGGTAAGCGCCACCCGAGCCTGTCGGCAGGTGCCGCCGCATACCCGGAAGCTCGCACCCCGGGCCGAGACCCGCCGGGAGCGTGACAGCCTGGGCGCCCGCGCGATCCCCCGCCGGGCGCTGTACGGTATCTTCACCCAGCGTGCGCGGGAGACGTTCGATCTCACCGGCCGTGGGCCCCACCCCGCCCTCATCCGCGCCTACGCCCTCATCAAGAAGGCGGCAGCCCGCGCCAATGCCCGGCTGGGCGTGCTGGACCGCCGCTGGGCCCGCGCCATCGCGGGGGCCGCTGACCGGATCGTCGCCGGCCGGGTTCCCGACAGCGCCGTCCTCGACAGCCTGCAGGCTGGCGCCGGCACCCCTACCCACATGAATGTGAACGAGGTGATCGCCAACCTCGCCAACCTCCGACTGGGCGGCCAGCGCGGGCGCTACGTTCCCGTCCATCCGAACAACCACGTCAATCTCGGCCAGTCGTCGAATGATGTCACGCCGACGGCGATACGCCTCATGGCTCTCGAGCTCCTCGGCCCGCTGACCGTGGAGCTGCGAGCGCTTGAGCGGGCCTTCCACCGGCTGGCCGTCCGAGAGCGGGCCATCGTCAAGCCCGGACGCACGCACCTGCAAGATGCCGTGCCCATCACGTTCGGTCAGGTCTTCGGCGGCTACGCCGCGGCGATCCGGGCCGCCACTCGCGCGCTGCAGGCCAGCGCGGGCGAGCTCCGGGTCATCGGGCTGGGCGGCACGGCCGTAGGCACCGGCATCACCGCGCATCCCCGGTTCCGGCTGGAGGTGGCCCGCGAGCTGTCTCGCCTGACCCGGCAGCGCCTCGTGCCGGCTCCCAGCCCGGTGGCAACGACGTGGAGCCTGCGGCCGCTGCTGGCCTGCTCGGGAGCGCTCCGGGGGGCGGCGGTCGACCTGGCCAAGATCTGCTTCGACCTGCGCCTGCTCGCTTCCGGTCCCCATACGGGGCTCGGCGAGATCCGTCTGCCCGAGGTGGAGCCGGGATCGTCGATCATGCCCGGCAAGGTGAACCCCTCGGTAGTGGAGGCGGTCGAGATGGCCTGCTTCCAGGTCTGCGGCCACGATCACGCGGTGGCCCTGGCGACGGCCCGGGGCGAGCTCGAGCTCAACGTGATGACCCCGCTGGTCGCCCACAACCTGAGCCAGGCGCTGGAGCTCCTGGCCCGGGCCGCCCACTTGCTGCGGACCCGGTGCGTGGAGGGCCTCGTGGTGAACCGGGCCCGCGTCGCCGCGCTGATGGCCGGCAGCCTCGTCGAGGCCACAGCCCTGTCTCCCTACCTGGGCTACGAGGTCACGGCCGAGGTCGTCAAGGAGGCCCTGGCCTCGCGCCGGCCCCTGCGGGAAGTCGTCGTGGCGCGCGACCTGATGGACCGGAGCACCCTGGCCCGCCTGCTCCGCCCCGGCGCCACCGCCGGGCCACACCGGCTGAACCGGGCCCTGCGGCGGCGCCTGCAGGCGCGTCCCGCCTACCGGAAATTCAGGGCGTCATTCTTGTAGGCCGACGCTGGACGCGCCATACTCGGCGAAGCATGAGCGAGATGGAGCGACTGGCCGAATCGGTCACGGAGCTGCTCGCGGCGGGGCGCGAGGACCGTCTGGCTGCGGCGCTGGAGGCGGCGCACGCGGCCGACCTGGCCGCCGTGGTCCGGGCGCTGCCCCTGGCCGATCAGGTCCGGGTTTTCCGTCTGCTTCCCCCCGACGAGGCGGGAGCAGTGCTCTCCGAGCTCGACGATCCCACTGCCCGCGAGCTCCTGCGCGCCCTCGACGAGACCGAAGTCTCGCGGATCCTCGAGCGCATGCCCTCCGACCACGTCGTGGAGGTCGTGGAGGAGCTGCCCAAGGCCGAGGCCGACAAGATCCTGGACCTCATGGAGGAGGAGAAGTCCGAGGAGGTCCAGGAGCTCCTCGAATACCGCGAGGGGTCGGCCGGGCGCCTCATGTCGCCGGACTTCGTCGCCGTGTCCGATCGGGCGAACGTCGGCCAGGCCATCGAGCACATCCGCAAGTCGCGGACGGGTGACGACGCGTTCTACGCCTACGTCATCGATGAGCACGAGCATCTGGTGGGGCTGGTGCCCTTGCACCGGCTGCTCACCGCGGATCCCGCCACGCCGATTCACGCCATCCGCAATCAAGATGTGGAGAGCGTCACCGTGGACACCGACCAGGAAGAGGTGGCCCAGCGCGTGCAGCGCTACGACCTCGTGCAGATCCCGGTGGTCGACGCCAGCCACCGGCTGCTCGGCACCATCAGCGTGGACGACGTGATCGACGTCATCCACGAGGAGGCCACCGAGGACATCCAGCGGCTGGGCGGGGTCGGCGGAGATGAGACCGTCCTCGACTCGCCCCAGGCGGTGCTCCCCAAGCGCCTCATCTGGCGGCTCATCAACCTGGGCACCGCCGTGCTGGCCGCGTCCGTCATCGGGCTGTTCGAGTCCTCGATCCAGACGCTGGCCACGCTGGCCGTCTTCATGCCGATCGTGGCCTCCATGGGCGGTATCGGGACCACGCAGACCGCCACGCTGGTGGTCCGGGGCATCGCACTGGGCGAGCTCCCTCGCAGCGTGATCGCCCGCGTGCTCCGCAAGGAACTCTGGCTGGCCCTCACCACCGGTGCCGTCACCGGCCTCGTGATCGCCGCTGTCGCCTATCTCTGGAAGGGCCAGCTGTTGCTCGCGGTCATCCTGGGATTGGCGTTGCTGCTCAACATGCTCGTGGCGGCGGTGGTGGGCACGCTCGTCCCCATCGCGCTCAAGGTCTTCCGCATCGACCCGGCCATCGCCTCCAGCGTGATCATCACGACCTTCACCGACGTCTTCGGGTTCTTCTCGTTTCTGGGCCTGGCCACGCTGATGATGCGGTTCCTGCTCTAGCCGCCGGCTCCGGGCCGGCGCCGGCGAGCGTAAAATCCACTTGGCAATCGCAGGCCCGGCGGGTAACATGCCTCCTCGGTTGCGCTTTTCTCGAAGGGGCGGCCTCAAGTTCACAATCGCCGGAGGAGCCCTGCGTGGACGTGGTGCTGCAGAAGAAGCAGGTGCAACGGGCGTATGAGCTGTACGCGCCCGTGTACGACTTCATCTTCGATTGGATCTTCGCTCCCGGTCGCGCGGCCGCCGTCAAGCACCTCGACTTGCGGCCGGGGGACCGCGTGCTCGAGGTCGGGATCGGCACCGGCCTCAACCTACCCCTCTATCCGCCGGCGGTGCGGCTCACCGGCATCGACATTTCCCAGGAAATGTTGGACAAGGCGGTTGAGCGCGTGCAGACCCTGACCATGCCGAACGTGACCCTGAAGGTCATGGACGCCACGGCGATGGACTTCGGCGACGACGAGTTCGACAAGGTCCTGGCCACCTACA
>JBOHPM010000065.1:0-10640 GCA_050731715.1 Candidatus Rokuibacteriota bacterium | reverse complement strand
TACAAGGACAAGATCTGGCTGAAGTAGGAGGGTGAACACCGCACACCGGGTGGCGGGGACCGAGTCCGGGTTCCCGTCGCCCGAGAGTCTACCGAATCGTCCCGCCGACCCACGGAGTCGCACTTCCCTGAGCTCGGCGCTTCACTCTCGCGAACGGACCGGAGGGATCGTGTGGCGAGGGCGACGACCGTAGAGCACAGGGACGTTGGACCGGCTGTCCGGGCCATCATCGGGGTCGTGGACGCCATCTCCGACTGGTCGGGCCGGATCACGGCCTGGACCATTATCCCCATGACCCTGGCCGTGACCTACGAGGTCGTGGCCCGGAAGTTCTTCCGCGCCCCCACCATCTGGGCCTTCGACGTGACCTACATGCTGTACGGCACGCACTTCATGCTGGGGACCGCCTACACGCTCATGAAGGTCGGGCACGTTCGCACCGACATGCTCTACCAGGGCTGGTCGATCCGTCGCCAGAACTGGATCGATGCCGTCGGCTACCTCTTCTTCTTCTTTCCCGCGATGATTCTCCTCTTCTATTTCGGCTGGCAGGAAGCCTATCACGCGTGGACCATCGGCGAAGTTTCGGATGCGAGCCCCTGGCGCCCCATCATTTACCCGTTCAAGGCGGTGATTCCGGCGACCGCGCTCCTGCTGCTCCTCCAGGGTGTCGCCGAGTTCCTCAAGAGCCTCTACGCCATACGGACGGGGCGCCTGTGGGCCGATCGGGTGGTCATCGAGCTATGAGCCCCGAGCTGCTGGGCGCCATCATGCTGGTCGTCATGCTCGGCGCCATCTTCATCGGCTTTCCCATCTCGTTCACCCTGATTCTGCTCGCCTTCATCTTCGGCTGGGTCGGACTCGGCGAACGGGCCTTCTACATCATGGTGTTCCAGACTATCGGGCTCATGAAAGAGGAGGTGCTGGCGGCCGTCCCCCTGTTCATCTTCATGGGCTACCTGATGGAGCAGGGCGGACTCATGGAGCGCCTGTTCCGCGGCTTCCAGCTCCTGATGGGGCCGGTGCCCGGCTCGCTGTACGTGGGCGTCTTGGTCACCGCCACCATCTTCGGCATCGCCGCCGGCACGGTGGGGGCCACGGTGGTGCTGATGGGCATCATGGCCGTGCCCATCATGACGAAGGCCGGGTACGACATCCGGATGTCGGCGGGGGCCATCACCGCCGGCGGTACCCTCGGCATTCTGGTCCCCCCCAGCGTCATGCTGGTCGTGATGGGCCCGGTCATGGGCGTTTCGGTCGCCGAGCTCTACGCGTCGTGCTTCGGTCCCGGATTCCTCCTCGCGGGCATCTTCATCGTCTACGCCCTGGTCCGCAGCCTCATCAACCCCCGGCTGGGTCCGCCGCTGCCGCCCGAGCAACGAATGGGTAGCCTCAAGGAGGTCGTGGTCGAGCTGACGCTGGGCATGCTGCCGCACGCGATCTTGATCCTGGCCACCCTCGGGACCATCATCCTGGGCTGGGCGACGCCGACCGAAGCGGCGGCCATGGGCGTCGTCGGCGCGGCGTTCCTGGCCGTCATCTACCGTGAATTCACGTGGCCGCGGCTCAAGGATGCGGTCTACAACACGCTGTTGCAGGCCAGCACGGTCCTGTTCCTCGCCGTCGCCTCCAACGTGTTCGGCGCCGTGTTCTCGCGGCTGGGCACCGCGACGGTGGCCACCAACGCGATGCTCGCCTGGCAGATTCCGCCGGTGGCCATGCTGACCGTCGTGATGATCGTCATCTTCCTGCTGGGATGGCCCTTCGAGTGGCCGGCGATCGTCCTGGTCTTCGTGCCGTTGCTTCAGCCTGTGATCATGGCTATGAAGATCGACATGCTGTGGTTTGCCACGCTCATCGCCGTCAATCTCCAGACGGCCTACATGTCGCCGCCGGTCGCGATGTCGGCGTACTACCTCAAAGGAGTGGCGCCGAACTGGGAGCTGGGAGACATCTACCGGGGCATGGCGCAGTTCATGGTGCTCCAGCTCATCGGGCTGGCCCTCTGCATCGCGTTCCCGGGCATCGCGTTGTGGTTCCCCCACTGGCTCTTCGGCAAGTAGGGGCCGGCCTGAGCTGAGCGCGTCGCGTCGACCGTCAGATGGCCGCTTCGGTCTTCAGATCGAAGAAGCGGAGCTGGTCGGGATCGAGGGCCAGCCGGATCTTCTCGTGGACCTTCACCCGCACGCTGGGATCGACCCGGGCCACCATGGCGTTGGGGCCGACCTTCACGTCGAGGAGGATCTCGGAGCCGAGCGGCTCGACGACATCCACCGTGGAGTCGAAGGCATAGTCACCGGTATCACTGCCGCTGGCGGGGTGAAGATCTTCGGGGCGCACGCCCAGGGTGACGTGCTGGCCACGATACGCGCGTAGCTCCTCCAGCTTGCCGGTGGGCACGCGCACCCGCAGCCCGGGGTTCTCGGCCCACAGCGCGCCGTTGCTTTCCGAGATGGTGACGTCGGCGAAGTTCATGGCTGGCGAGCCGATGAACCCGGCCACGAACCGGTTGGCCGGCTTTCCGTAGAGCTCCAGGGGCTCGCCCACCTGCTGGATCCAGCCGTCCTTCATGACCACGACCCGGTCGCCCAGCGTCATGGCCTCGACCTGGTCGTGGGTGACGTACACCGCGGTGGTGGCCAGGCGCTCGTGCAGGCGCTTGAGCTCCACGCGCATCTGCACCCGCAGCTTGGCGTCCAGGTTGGACAGGGGCTCGTCGAAGAGGAACACCTGGGGATGGCGGACGATGGCCCGGCCCACCGCCACCCGCTGCCGCTGGCCACCCGAGAGCTGGCGCGGCTTGCGCTTGAGCAGCTCCTGGATCCCCAGGATCTCGGCGGCATCCTGGACCCGCTTCTGGATCTCGGGCTTGGGGAACTTCCGCATCTTGAGCCCGAAGGCCATGTTGTCGTAGACGGTCATGTGCGGGTAGAGGGCGTAGTTCTGGAAGACCATCGCGATGTCGCGGTCCTTGGGGGGCAGGTCGTTCACTACCCGGTCCCCGATCGAGATCTGGCCGGCGGTGATCTCCTCCAGACCGGCGATCATGCGCAGGGTGGTGGTCTTGCCACAGCCGGAGGGCCCGACCAGGACGACGAACTCCTTGTCCCGGATGTGGAGATTGACGTCTTTGACGGCGTGGACTTCGTCGTACTTCTTGTTGAGGTCTTTCAGGACGACCTGCGCCATGGCTCGTCTCCCCCGCTCGACTCCCCGGCTTCAGCCGGCCGCCCGGCGGTCGCCACACTATAGGGGCTTCCGCCCGGACTCACAAGAGCACTCAACCCTTGACGGAGCCGGTCAGACCGGTCACGTAGTACTCCACGAAGAACGAGTAGACCAGGGCCACCGGGACCGAGCCCAGCAGGGCCCCGGCCATGAGCTGGCCCCAGAAGTAGATGTCCCCGCGGATCAGCTCGGAGACCACGCCCACCGGGACCGTCTTGCGCTCGGGTGAGAAGAGGAAGACCAGGGCGTAGATGAACTCGTTCCAGGACAGGGTGAAGGCGAAGATGCCGGCCGACAGGATACCCGGCACCGCGATGGGAAAGATGATCCGGACCATGGCCCCGAAGCGGGTGGCGCCGTCGATGCGGGCGCACTCTTCCAGCTCCCGCGGGATGGTCTTGAAATAGCCCATGAGCAGCCAGGTGCAGAAGGGGATCAGGAACGTGGGATAGGTCAGGATGAGGGCCCACGGCGTGTTGCCGAGCTGGAAGTTCCGGATGATGTCGGCCAGCGGGATGAACAGCAGCGTGGGGGGCACCAGGTACGTCACGAAGATCGAGGTGCCCAGCATACCGGCCCCGGGGAAGCGCAGCCGGGCCAGGGCGTAGCCGGCCAGGAGCCCGCAGAACAGCGAGATGGCCGTGGAGACCACCGCGATGAAGAAGGTGTTCCACAGCCAGCGGGGGAACGTGGTCTTGGCCAGCAGGTCTTGGAAATGGGCCAGGGTGGGCTGCAGGGTCCAGAACGGCGCGTTGTTGGCGGCCCGCCAGGATCGGTAGAGCTCCTCGTCGGGGCGGAAGGCGGTGACCGCCATCCAGTAGAAGGGAAACAGGGTGCCGATGACGAACAGGGTGAGGGGGATGTAGAAGTACACCCATTTCTTCCAGCGCCGCTCGATCATTGAACTGGGCATGGGCACCCGGGCTTCGCCACGCCCATGCCCCGCCGGAACCACGCGCAAGGTTGTTCAGTGACGCGATCAGCGTCCCGGTCGACCCTCGTCCGGTCAACCCGGCTCATGCTCCCTCTAGCCTCCGGAGATACCGGAGCTGGATCCACACCACCACGAACAGGACGGGGAGCATGAAGAGGGAGATGGCCGCGCCCTCGCCGAGGAGGCCGGTGGCCACGCCGACCTGGTAGGCATAGGTGGCCAGCAGGTGGGTGGAGTTCGCCGGGCCCCCGCCGGTGAGGACGTAGATGAGCTGGAAATCGGAGAACGTCTGGATGATCGAGAACACCACCACCACGATAGTCACCGGCTTGAGCAGCGGCAGGGTGACGTGCCAGAAGCGCTGCCAACCGTTGGCGCCATCCAGCGAGGCGGCCTCGTGCAGGTCGGGGTTGACCGTCTGCAGCCCGGCCAGCAGGGTGATGGCGAAGAAGGGCATCCCCCGCCAGGTGTTCACGGCAATGGCGCAGGACAGGGCCCAGGTCCCATCGGAGAGGAACGGGAGCTTCACCGTGATGATGCCGGCCTGGTAGAAGAGCCAGTTCAAGACACTGAAGGTGGGGTCGAACATCCAGCGCCAGGCGAAGGTGGAGAGCACGGTGGGGATGATGAAGGGCAGCAGCATCGAGGCCCGCACCAGCCGCTTGCCCCGGAAGTGGCGGTTGAGCAGCAGGGCCAGCCACATGCCCAGCACGAGCTTGAAGATCGTGGCCCAGAAGGTGTAGACGCTCGTGTTCCAGAAGGCGGTGCGGAAGATCGAGTCGTCCCAGGCCTTGGCGAAGTTGGCCAGGCCCACGAACACGCCGGGGTTGCCCACGCTCGTATTGCTGAGCGAGAGCCAGACTCCCATGACGAACGGGTAGGCGATGAACAACCCGAGCAGGATGATGGTCGGGGCCAGGAGCAGGATGGCCAGCAGCCGCTCGCTTTCGAGGAAACGCTGCAGCGGCTGGGTCGCTCCGGGGTGGGGGAGCGCCACCTCCACACGGGCGGCACTCCCCACACCCCCGATTACCGAGTTCTTCACTCCCGACTCGTTACGCGCTCTAGGCCTCGTAGATCTTCTTGAGCTCGGTCTCGGCCCACTTCACCGCGTCCTCGGCCTTGGTGCCGGTGACGGCCTTGGCGTACATGTCCACGATGATGTATTTCGTGTAGGCCCCGGTGGCCTTGGCCGAGGCGGGGCCGGGCGAGCCGAGCATCCGCGCCTGGCGGACGGCCTGGCGGAAGACCTGGAGCGGCTTGTCGACCTTCCCCCACATGGCGTGCTCTTCCCAGGCCTTGGTAGGACCGACGTTGTAACCCTCGTTGACCTGGAACCACTTCTCGTAGTTGTCCTTGGTGTGCAGCCACTTCAGAAAGTCCTTGGCCAGCTTCTGATTCTTCGAGTACTTCATGACGGCGTGCTGGAAGGGCACGTAGAGGGCGAACTGGCCGGCCGGCCCCCTGGGCATCAGCGCCGCATGGTCGATGTCCTGGAAGAGCGGCTCACCCTTGTCGCTCTTGATCTTGTCGCGGCTCCGCTTGGCCACGATGTAGATCGAGGCGCCGTTGAGCGTCGAGCTGATCTCGCCGGCGTGGAAGGCGCGGTTGTTGTTGGTGTCGTCCCAGGCCGCCCCGCCCTCGTCGCAGGCGTCCTTCCAGAAGGCCTGCAGGAACTTCACCGACTCCAGCGTCCCCTTGGAGTTGAGGACGACCTTCTTGCCCGACTTGTCGACCTCGGCGCCGCCGAAGTCCCACAGCAGGGGATACGAGAACGTCGGTGGGTCGCCGAAGCTGTGCCCGAGCGCCTGGCCCACCGGCCGGCCCTTGGCCTTGAGCCTCTTGCCGACCTCCCGGTACTCGTCCCACGTCTTCGGGAAATCCTTGACCCCGACCTCGTTGAACCACGAGCGCCGATACGCGACGGCGTTGCCGACCACACCGTGCGGCACCGCCAGCCACTTGCCGCCCACGCGCGCGGTCGCATCGAACACGTCGTAGTAGCCGCCCTGGGCCTTGCCGATGGGCTCGGCCACATCGGAGACGTCGACGAGCCCGTTGGCGTAGAGGTGGGGCCAGTTCCACAGCATCTGGATGATGTCGGCGCCCGACCCCGACTGGATGGCCGCCGTGATGCGTGGCTGCAGATCGTTGCCGTTGATGAACTCGAAGGTCACCTCGGCGCCCAGGGCCTTGGAGGCCTCCGGCGCCTGGCGCTTGAGCTCCACGTCGGCCTCGGGGATGAAGTCGACCCAGCGGACGATGTGGAGCTTGCCGCCCTGCGCGTAGGCCGGCGCGCGGCGGGCCTCGACGATCCCCTCGAGTCCCGTGCCGATCACCGCTGCGGCGGCGCCCGACACCCTGAGGAAGTGCCGGCGTTCCATGGATTGGCTGTGCATCCGTGTTCCTCCTTGCTCGGGTAGGCTGCGACGCTACCAGGAACGGCTAACCAGTTGGGGAAAGTGACGAACGTGATAGCACCCCGGTGGCGGGGGTGTCAACGGCAAAGCCCTCAGCGCGCGGCGACGGCCACCGAGATCGGTCGGGGAGCCCGGGAGGTCAGCGCCAGGAGCCAGGCCATCGCGCCGATGGCCGCCGAGCTGATGAAGAGCCAGGCGTAGCTGCCGAGCTGGTCATAGAGCCAGCCCCCCGCGAACGAGCCCAGCCCCATGCCCAGGGTGGACACCAGGAACACGCCGCCGTAGGCCGTTCCCATCACCTTCTCGCCGAAATACTCCCGGGTGAGCAGGGCGTAGAGCGGCATGACGCCGCCGTAGGCGACACCGAAGACGAGCGCCAGGGCGTAGAAGGTGGAGGCGCCTCCGGCGAAGAGATAGAGGTAGACGATGACGGCTTGCAGCGCGAGCCCGGCCACGAGCGTGCGCTTGGCGCCGAAGCGGTCGGCCAGCATCCCGGTGCCGATGCGGCCCACGACCGAGGCCAGGCCCGACATGCTCAGCACCGTGGCCGCCGTCATGGCCGTCACGCCCTGGTCGATGGCGTGCGTCACCATGTGGAAGATCGGACCGGAGTGCGCGGCGCAGCAGGCGAAGTGCGTGAGGGCGATGACCCAGAACTGCGGCGACCGCGCGACCTCGGCGGCCGAGAAGTCGCGCTCGGCGGCGGGCCGTGGGCCGACCGTCTCGCCTTCGCGGGCCCCGGCGGGGGGCTCGCGGATGAGCAGGGCCGCCGGGATGATGGTCAGCCAGGCCAGGTCCCCGAGCACGAGCATGGCGATGCGCCAGTCGGCGACGCTGGTGATCCAGCGCGCCAGCGGGGAGATCAGCAGCACGCCCATGCCGATGCCGGCGGAGACCAGCGCCACCGCCAGCCCGCGGTTCGCCGTGAACCAGCGGGTCGCGGTGGCGGTGAGCGGGGCGTAGAACGCGCCCACGGCGAGGCCGACCATCACGCCGAACGTAATGTGCAGTTGCCAGAGCGCGACGACCTGGCTCGAGAGCACCAGGCCGAGGCCGAGCAGCGCGCCGCCGGCCAGTGCCACCACGCGCCCGCCGTAGCGGTCGGAGAGCGCGCCCCACAGGAACGAGCCCACCCCCATGAAGATCCAGTTGAGCAGCGCGATCGTCGAGATGCCGGTACGGCTCCAGCCCATCGTCTCCTCGATCGGCTTGAGGAAGATCCCGAGCGAGAAGAGCGCGCCCATGCCGACGCAGGTGATCAGCGCCGCGGCACCGACCACCACCCAGCCGGAGGACGAACGAGGCTGACCCATCTGACGGGACCTACGATAGCATGAGCGCCATGTGGCGGCTGTTCTGGCCGGGCGCCGGGTTCCTCGTCGCCACGCTGGCGGCGCTGGTCGTGCGCGCGGCGCTGCTCGCGCTGGCCCGGCGGTGGGCGAGACCGCAGGGGCCGGTGGCCGCCCTGGCCGAAGCCTTCCGCGTCCCCTCGGTCGCGTGGTGCCTGGTCCTGGGCCTGTTCGTTGCCATCGAGGTGGCCAGCGAGCTCGAGCGGCTGCCGCGCCGGCTCAGCGAGCAGCTCGCCGTGATCCTCGAGGTCAGCGTGATCGTCTCGCTGACGATCACCGTGGCCGGCGTCGTGGGCACGCTGGTGGCCCGGGCCAGCGCGAGCAAGGCGTTGGGGGGGCCCGTGAGCGGGTTGGCCCGCACCGCCGCCCGTGGCACCGTGCTCGTGGTCGGCGGCCTCGTCCTGCTCGCCGAGCTGGGCATCAAGATCACGCCTCTCCTCACCGCGCTGGGCGTCGGGGGTCTCGCGGTAGCCCTGGCCCTGCAGGACACGCTGTCCAACCTCTTTGCCGGCATGCACCTGCTCGCCGATCGCCCGATCCGCGTCGGTGACTACGTCAAGATCGCCAACGACGTCGAGGGATTCGTGGTCGACGTGGGGTGGCGCTCGACACGGGTGCGCATGCTGCCCAACAACATCGTGGTGGTCCCGAACAAGCGGGTCGCCGAGTCCGTCATCACCAACTACGATCTGCCCGAATCCCGGCTCTCCTTGCTGGTGAACGTGAACGTCAGCTACGCCAGCAACCCCGACCACGTCGAACGGGTCCTCGTCGAAGAGGCCACGCGGGCGACCCGGGAGGTGCCAGGCCTGCTCGCCGAGCCCGCGCCGTTCGTCCGCTTGATTCCGGGCTTCGGCGCCTACTCCCTGGATTTCACCCTGATCTGCCAGGTGGCCAGCTTCGTGGATCAGTTCCTGGCCCAGCACGAGCTGCGCAAGCGGATCCTCCGGCGCTTCCGGGCCGAGGGCATCGAGATTCCCCTCCCGACCCAGGTGCACGTGGAGCCCTCAGGCGATGCGCGCCCGCTCTCTGACCAGACCGAGCAGGGCCAGGGCGGCCACCATCGTCAGGGCTAGGCCCACCCAGGGGCCGGCGCACCCGCCCCCGCGCTCCACGCACCAGCCGAAGAGCGGGGGCGCGACGGTCACGCCGATCGAGGACACGGCCGGCGCGGCCAGCATGAGCAGCAGAATGGCGGCGGGCGCGTGGCCGCTCCCCGCCGGCGGCCGGGTTCACGACCGGCGCGAGGCCAGGTGGGCTTCGACCGCCTGCAGCTCCTGCTCGGTCTCGACGGCGATCGTGGGCTCGTCCGTCTCGGCCACCACGATGGGAATGCCGTTCTCCAGAAGGCGGAGCTGCTCCAGGCTCTCGGCGACCTCCAGGGGCGACGGGGCCAGACGGTGAAAGGCGTCGAGGGCCTGGCCCCGGTAGGCGTAGAGCCCGACGTGCTTGTAGTGCAGGGGACGCCGGCCGTCGCGGTCGTAGGGGATCGCACACCGCGAGAAGTAGAGCGCCCGTCCGGCCGCGTCGCAGACGACCTTGACCGCGTTCGGATTGGTGATCTCGTCGGGCGTGGCCCGGATGCGCAGCGTGGTGACCTGGGTGTCCGGCATCGCCACGAAGGGATCCACCAGACGGGCGATGTGGCCGGGAGTCAGCAGCGGGTAGTCGCCCTGGATGTTGACGTAGACGTCGGCTGCCCGTGACAGGGCGACTTCCCACACCCGGTCGGTGCCGGACGGATGCTCGCGTGACGTCATGACGGCGGGGATTCCGGCGCCGCGGCATACCTCCATGACCTCCGCGGCGTCGGTGGCTACGACGACGTCGTCGAGGAGCGGCGACTGGCGGGCTCGCTCCCAGACGTGGCAGATCATGGGGCGCCCGGCGATCAGGCGGAGCACCTTGCGGGGCAGGCGCGTGGACCCGAGGCGCGCGGGGATCACGCCCAGGACGGTTAGGCGGGTACCGCTCACGGAAACGTCCGCACCGTTCGGAGGAGGCCGGGGCGCGGATCGGCCTCGGGCGAGAAGGGAAAGACCACGGGCATCGTGAGGCCGGCTTTGGCGAACTCGGCGATCCGCGCGCGACAGGCTTCGGCCGAGCCGACGGCGCCCAGGCCATCCAGGAAGCGCGGGGAGATCTGCCGGACGGCGCCGGCACGGTCTCCGGCCTGCCAGGCCCGCTGGGCGGCGTCGACGTCTTCGGCATACCCCGAGGCCCGGAAGAACGCGGCGTAGGCATCGACGGTGACGTAGCCGGTGATGTCGCGGGCCAGCCACTGGCGTGCCGGCTCCGGGTCGTCGGTGACGCAGGTGCGGATGAAGGCCGCGATCTCGAAGTCGCCGAGGCTGCGTCCGGCCCGGCGGGCCCCGGCCTCCAGATGCGGCAGCGCTGTCGTGACGGTTTCGGGAGGCAGCCAGTTGAGCAGGACACCGTCGGCGACCTCGCCGGCCAGCTCGAGCATCCGGGGCCCCAACGCGCCGAGGTAGATCCGGACGGGGGCCGGGACCTTCAGGCTGAGGCGGAAGTTCCGCACCCGATAGAACTCGCCCTCGAAGCTCACCCGCTCGCCGGCCAGCACCAGGCGAATCACCTGCACCGCCTCCCGCAGCTGCTGCAGGGGCCGGCGGAAGGGCAGGCCATGCCACTGGCCCACAATGACAGGGCTGGACACGCCCAATCCCAGCGCGATGCGCCCGGGCGCCA
>JBOHPM010000064.1:0-10718 GCA_050731715.1 Candidatus Rokuibacteriota bacterium | reverse complement strand
GAAACGAAGGAGCAGGGCCAGGAACGGGGCAACCGGGAGTTCATGGATCTGCAGGGCTCAGCGTTCTTCCGCGTGTGGGCCGGCGCCGGCGTGGACGAAATGTTGAGCATGCTGCACGAGCGGATCCGGGTAGGATCGCTGGCGTGATGCGAGTGGCGGTGCTCGGCGGTGGGCACGCCGCCTACGCGGCAGCGGCCGAGCTGGCCCTGGCCGGCCACGAGGTACGGCTCTGGCGCCGCGCGTCGGCCGAGCTGGCTCCAGTCCGCCAGGCCGGTGGTATCACGCTGGTCGCCGGGGAGCGTCGCGACAAGGCGGCACTGGCCAGTGTCGCTGAGCTCGGCGAGGCCGTGGGCGGGACCGACGTCGTCATCGTGGCCATGCCGGCCACCGCGCACGAGGACATCGCCCCGCGGCTGGCGCCGCACCTGGCCGAGCGGCACGTCGTCCTCGTCACGCCCGGCACGCTGGGCGCCTTCGTCATGGCTCGGGAGATCAGCCGGGCCGGCGGCCGCCTGCCGCAGGCATTCGTCGAGACCGGCACGCTACCGTATCGGGCCCACAAGACCGGCCCGGCCGAGGTACGGATCGCGGCGCGGGCGGGGACGCTGCCGGTCGGCATCTTCCCGGGATCGCGCACGGCTGCGCTGGCGCCGGTCAGCGAGCTCTTCCCGGCGGCCCGGCCCTGCGTGGACGTCCTCGACGCCGCCCTGACCGACGGGGGGCCGGTGATCCATCCGCCGCTGGCCCTGGTGAACCTCGGGGCCATCGACCAGGGCCGTGACGTGGAGGCGACCGCGAGCGCCCGGTGCCTCATGGACGCCCTCGACAGGGAGCGGGTCGCCGCGCGCGCCGGCTGGGGCTACCCCGTGCGTGCCTCCGAGGTCGTGACCGGCGCCGCCGACATCGGATCCGAGCGGCCCCTGAGTCTGTCCCACCGGTACGTCGTCGAGGACGTGGCCCTGGGCCTGAGCCTGGTGGAGTCGGCGGCGCGCACCGTGGGGGCCGAGACTGCGGCGAGCAGTGGCCTCCTGCTCGTCTTCGGCACGCTCCTGGGTCGATTGCTCCTCGGCCGCGGCCGCGCCCTCGAGCACCTGGGGCTGGGCGACCTCGCCGTCCGTGAGATCCGCGAAGTGCTCCACGAGGGCTGGCGCTCTTCCCTGTGGAGACGGATCATTCGTTGACGCCAGGCAGACCGGCCGCCTTGCGGATCTTCGCGAGCTGGCCGGCGTGGTCCCTCCAGTGGAAATCGAACATCGCGCCCACGTAGGGCCCCAGCGCGATCTCATCGGTGCCCATGAACTGCTTGAACAACGGGATCCGTGCCTTGCGGCGCTCCAGATCGTCCTCGGGCAGGCGCGCCAGGTACGCGAAGACGCTCCGGCGCTGGGCGTCGAGCGCGTCGATCAATTGCCGGAGCGTCATCCGGCGGCGGTCGTCGGTCACGACCGCCTGGCCCGGCTGGATGTCGATCAGGGGAAGCTCTTCTTCGGCGAATGACTGCAGCGCGGCCTCGACGCTCCGGCCGGGCGCGGAGAGCAGATGGCAGAGCACCTGCCGGGTGGTCCACTGGCCCGGGGCGTCGGACCGCTCCAGGTGCGGCTCCATGTCCTGAAGCTGCCCGGTCAGCTCGGCCCAGGCTGCATCGTTCTTGCTCTTCAGGCTCTCCAACCGCTTGCTGACCATGGCGGCACCTCCACGGAAGCTGGGGA
Source organism: Candidatus Rokuibacteriota bacterium (assembly GCA_050731715.1). GTDB lineage: Bacteria > Methylomirabilota > Methylomirabilia > Rokubacteriales > CSP1-6 > 40CM-4-69-5. Next base: position 9,009 of record JBOHPM010000064.1, on the reverse strand, counting down.
CGTTGCCGTTAGGATGCTGGCCGCCGTCCGTGGGTTCGCGGGGCCGATGTTTGCCGGGGGGAGGCCGGCGAGGCTACACTCATCCATCGTGAGCGCGGTTTCGGCCTCGGCCGTGGTCCTCCTGCTGGCCGTCCTGCTCGCCGCCGTCCGGCCGCTCGAGGGGCAGCCACGAGTGACCGTCGTGGTGGGCGGGCTGGAGGTGCCGTGGGCGCTGGCCTTCGCGTCCGACGGCCGGCTGTTCATCACGGAGCGGCCCGGCCGCATCCGCGTGTTTGCTGGCGGCCGGCTCGCTCCCCAGCCCCTGGCCACGCTGCCGGTCGCCGCACGAGGAGAGGGCGGCCTCATGGGCCTCGCCCTCGACCCCGAGTTCGCGAAGACCGGACGGATGTTCGTCTGCTACACGATGAGCAAGCGCGGCAGCCTGGTGAACCGGCTCACGGTCCTCACCCTTCACGAGGGGCGGGCCGGGGACGAGCGGGTGCTCGTCGACGACATTCCCGGGGCGACGGTGCACGACGGCTGTCGGGTAAAGTTCGGGCCGGACGGCAAGCTCTACGTGACCACCGGCGACGCCGCCGAGCCGCGCCTGGCTCAGCGCCTGGACTCGCTGGCAGGCAAGATCCTGAGACTCAACGCCGACGGCAGCGTGCCCGCGGACAATCCGTTTCCCCGCTCGCCGGTCTATACCCTCGGCCACCGTAACCCGCAGGGCCTGGCCTGGGACCCTGTCGGACGGCTGTTCGCGTCCGAGCACGGGCCGTCCGGGTTTCCCGGTGGGCATGACGAGCTGAACCTCATCCGCGCCGGTCGCAACTACGGCTGGCCGGAGGTCTACGGTCGGGGCGGCAAGGAGAACTTCGAAGAACCCGTGCTCGAGTCGGGGTTGCGGACGTGGGCGCCGTCGGGGATGGCCATCACCGGCGGCTTCGCCTATATCGCGGCGCTGCGTGGCCAGCAGCTGCTCCGGGTCGGCCTGACTGCCGAGGGATCGGTCAACGGCGTGTCGGCGCTGCTCGAGGGCACCTACGGGCGCTTGCGCGACGTGGTCGTCGGTCCCGACGGGGCCCTCTACGCCGCGACCAGCAATCGCAACGGCCGTGGCTCGCCGGGCCGTGACGACGACCGCATCCTTCGCCTGGTCCCCTGATGGGTGTCGATGTCCTGCTGACCGACGAGCAGCGGATGATCCGGGACCTCGCCCGGAAGGTGGCGCGCGAGAAGATCGCCCCCCACGCCGCGGATGTCGACGAGCGTGAGCGCTATCCCGAGGAGGCGCTGCGGGCCATCGTGGAGGCCGGCCTGTTCGGCATCTGGCTGCCCGAGGAGTATGGCGGTAGCGACCAGGGATGCCTGGCCCTGGCCCTGGTGTGCGAGGAGATCGCCTGGGCCTGCGCCGCCTCGGCCACCCAGTTTCTGGACCAGCCGCTGGGCGGGCTGCCCATCCTGTCCTTCGGGACCGCGGAGCAGAAGAAGCGGTACTTGCCCCGGCTGGCCTCGGGCGAGCTGCTCGCCGCCTACTCGTTGTCTGAGCCGGAGGCGGGCTCCGATGCCGCCGCCCTCAAGACAACGGCGGTGCGCCGCGGTGACCACTACGTCCTGAATGGCGCCAAGCAGTGGTGCACCAACGGTGATCACGCCGACGTCATCTGCGTGTTCGCCACCGTCGACCCCGGACAGCGGGCCAAGGGCATCACGGCCTTCCTGGTCGACCGGGAGACCCCCGGCTTCACCGTGGGCCGCAAGGAGCGCAAGCTGGGCATCCGGGGCTCGCCCACGGTGGCCCTGCACCTGAGCGACTGTCGTGTCCCCGTGGAGCAGCGGCTGGGCGGCGAGGGCGAGGGCTTCACCATCGCCATGCGGACGCTGGACACGACCCGCCCCGCCACCGGGGCCATGGCCGTGGGCATCGGCCAGGCCGCGCTGGACGCCGCCGTGGCCTACGCCAAGGAGCGGCGGCAGTTCGGGCAACGCATCGCCGACTTCCAGGGCATCCAGTTCATGCTGGCCGACATGGCCATGCAGGTGCACGCCGCGCGGCTCATGGTCCATCACGCCGCCCGCCAGGTCGACGCGGGGGTCCGCTCCAACAGCTACGAGGCATCCATGGCCAAGTGCTGGGCCGGTGATGCGGCCATGAAGGTCGCCACCGATGCCGTCCAGATCTTCGGCGGCTATGGCTACACGCGGGAGTTTCCTGTGGAGCGTTTCATGCGCGACGCCAAGATCATGCAGATCTACGAGGGCACCAACCAGATCCAGCGCGTCATCATCGCCCGCGAGCTCCTCGGTGGCTGAGCGCCTGACGCCTCCCGAGATCGCGGGCCTGCTGCGCGCGGCCGCGGCCATGCTGGCCGCCGAGCTCCGCGGCTTGCCCGAGGCCCTGCTCCGCTTCCATCCGGCGGCGGGACAGTGGTGCGCCAAGGAGGTCCTCGGTCACCTGATCGAGGCCGAGCGTCGCGGCTTCGCCGGACGGATCCGAATCATCCTGGCCGAGCGCGATCCGGCGCTGGCGGCGTGGGATCAGGAAGCGGTCGCCCGCGAGCGTCGGGACTGTGAGCGGCCGCTGGCCGTCCTCCTGGACGAGTTCATGACGATGCGCGAGGCCAGCGCGGCGCTGGTGGACCGCCTGGGTCCCGCCGACCTCTCGCGCGGCGGGCACCATCCCCTGGTGGGCTACCTGACGGTGGCCGACCTGACCCCGGAATGGGTGCACCACGACCGCAATCACCTCCGGCAGATCCTGGCCAACGTGCAAGCCTACGTCTGGCCCAGCATGGGCAACGCCCAGCGGTTCTCCGAGCTCGAAGCCTGACGCTCGAGCCCACACCCTCGTCCGGCTGACCCTGACGCCCGCTCTCGACGCGCGACTGAGGAAACGGTATCTTGGCCGGTGACATGCAGACACTCGCGCTGCTCGTCATCGTGGTGCTCGCGGCCGCCACCCTGGCGCTGGCCGTCTGGGTACTAACGCTCCGCCGGCAGGTGCGGAGCATGGAGCGCGACCTCCAAGATGCGCGCGCCCAGGCCGAGCGGCTGCATCGGCTCGGCGCGCTCGGTGAGATGGCCTCCAGCTTCGCCCACGCCTTCAACGACGTGCTCACGCCCATCATCGGACGCACCCAGCTGTTGATCCAGCGCGTGACCGACCCCCAGCTGCGCGAATGGCTGGACACGATCGAGCGGACCGCGCTGGACGGGGCCCGCACGGTGCGGAGAATCCAGGAGTTCATGCGGGTCCGCCGCGACGAGCCCTCGACCATGGTGGATCTGGTCAGCGTGCTCCGTCAGGCGATCCGGGCCACCGCGGCGCAGCGCCCCGGTGCACAATTCCACACCGAGCTGGCCAGCCTGCCCCTCATCAGCGGCGATGCCCGGGGCCTGCAGCAGGCCCTCGCCCACATCCTGACCAATGCCGTGGAGGCCGCGCCCGACGGAAGCGGCGTGACCGTCGCCGCGCAGATGGAGGGGGGCGAGGCGGTGCTCAGCGTCACCGACGTCGGGTCGGGGATGACGCCGGGGGCGCAGGCCCGGATCTTCGAGCCCTTCTTCACGACCAAGCCCGGAGCCACGGGCCTCGGGCTGTGCCTGGCCCACGGGATCGTGGCCCGCCACGGCGGTCAGATCGAGGTCGACAGCGTCGCCGGCCGGGGCACAACGGTGCGCGTGAAGTTTCCCGTCGAAGGCGTCGCTCGGACCGAGCCGGCGCGGGCGCCCCGGAGCGTGCCGGCGTCGGGCGGCCCGGCCCGCTGTCTGGTGGTCGACGACGATCCCCAGGTTCGCCAGATGATCAGCGACATCCTGACGAACGCCGGGCATGGCGTGGTGATGGCGGTCGATGGCGCCGACGGTATCGACAAGTTCAAGAACGACTCGTCCTTCGATGTCGTGGTCACCGACCTGGCCATGCCCAAGCTCAACGGACTGCAAATGGCCCGCCTGTGCAAGACCCTGCGTCCAGCGGTGCCGGTGGTGATGTTGACCGGCTGGGGCGTGCTGCTGACCGAGAGCGAGCTGGCCGAGCACGGCGTGGACGAGGTCCTGTCCAAGCCGGTCCGCATGGATCAGGTTCTGGGGGCTCTGGCCGCGGCGCGGGCGCGGACGGCGAGCGCCTAGGCTAAATTAGATGACGAGCCCGATCATCACCGAGGCCGTCCGGGCCCTGGTCGACGGCCGGCCCCTGAGCCGGATCGAGGCCGCCGCCGCCATGGAAGCCATCATGTCGGGCGCGGCCACCAACGCCCAGATCGCCGCCTTCCTCACCGCGCTCCGCATGAAGGGCGAGACGGTGGAGGAGCTCATCGGGTTTGCCCAGGTCATGCGCCAGAAGGTGGTGCGGATCCGCGCCCACGGCGAAGAGATGGCCGGGCTGACCGGCACCGATCGCGAGATGCTGGTCGACACCTGTGGGACCGGCGGGGACGCCTCGGGCACCTTCAACGTCTCGACGGCGACGGCCTTCGTGGTGGCCGGGACCGGCCTGCCGGTGGCCAAGCACGGCAACCGCTCCGTCTCGTCCCTGTGCGGCTCGGCGGACGTGGTGGAGACGCTGGGGATCAACCTCGAGCTCACGCCCGCGCAGGTGGCCCGCTGCATCGACGAAGTCGGTATCGGGTTCCTCTACGCGCCCCTGCTGCACACGGCGATGCGCCACGTGATGCCGGCGCGCCGGGAGATGGGGATCCGGACCGTCTTCAACATGCTGGGCCCGCTCACCAATCCCGCCGGGGCCAACGTGCAGGTGATCGGCGTGTACACGGCGGCCCTCACCGAGCCGCTGGCCCGGGTGCTGGCCGAGCTGGGCACGGCGCGGGCCTTCGTGGTGCACGGCGCCGACGGGCTCGACGAGATCTCGAACACGGGGGAGAGCCGCCTCAGCGAGGTCCGCGAGGGCACGGTCCGCACCTTCACGGTACGGCCGGAGGAGTTCGGCGTGGGTCGGACCACCATCGCCGAGCTGCGGGGCGGCGACCGCGAGCAGAACGCCGGCATCATCCGGGCCATCCTGAACGGCGAGCCGGGGCCCCGGCGGGACATCGTCCTGATGAATGCCGCCGCGGCCCTGGTGGCCGGGGGCCGGGCCCGCGAGCTGAAGGAGGGCGTGGAAGTCGCCGCCCGCTCCATCGACAGCGGCGCGGCCCGAGCGAAGCTCCAGGCCCTGGTGACGCTCAGCCAGCAGCTGGTCGCCAAGACGTAGGGCTCGCCCCAACCTCGGAACATGGAACGACGGCGCCTGGGCGCCAGCGGCCTCGAGGTCCCCCCGATCGGGATGGGAACCTGGCAGACCTTCGACGTTCGTGACCCCGGCCGCGTCCAGCCCGTGACCGACGCCGCGCTGGCCCACGGCGCCACCTTCTTCGACTCGTCGCCGATGTACGGCGCCGCCGAGCGGGTGCTGGCCGCCACGCTCGGCCAGCGGCGGCGGGACGTCGTGATCGCCACGAAGGTCTGGGCCGGCTCGGCCCGCGAGGCCCGCGAGCAGACCCGGCGCGCCTTCGAGTGGTACGGGGGCACGGTGGACCTCTACCAGATTCACAATCTGCAGGCGTGGGAGACCCACCTCCCCTATCTCGAGGAGCTCAAGCAGCAGGGCCGGATCCGCGCCATCGGCATCACCCACTGGAGTCGCGCCCACTTCGCGACGCTCGCCGCCATCGTGGCTACCGGACGGGTCGACGCGATCCAGGTGCCCTACAACCCTGAGGAGCGGGAGATCGAGCGGGAGCTTCTGCCCCTGGCCGCCGCCCGCGACGTCGGAGTCGTGCTGATGCGGCCGTTGGGGCAAGGCGCGCTGGCCCGCCGGCCCCCGCCGGCGCGGGAGCTCGCGTTTCTCGAAGACTACGGACTGCGCACCTGGGCCCAGGCGCTCCTGAACTGGGGCGTGAGCGAGCCGCGGGTCACCGTGAGCATCCCGGCCACCAGCGACGTCGCGCACGCCGTCGACAACTGCGCGGTCGGCCGGGCGCGGCGCTTCGACGTCGCGGCGCGCGAGCGTGTCGCCGCGCTGGCGATGGGCGGCCGGCGGTGAAGGCCTGGGTGGGGACGTCGGGATACAACTATCCGGAGTGGCGGGGCAGCTTCTATCCGGCCGATCTGCCCGCCGCCCGGATGCTCGCCTTCTACGCCGAGCGCTTCGCCGTGGTCGAGATCAATGCCACCTTCTACCGGATGCCGACGGCCCGGACCCTGACGGGCTGGGCGGCCGCCACGCCACCGAGCTTCCGGTTCGCGCTCAAAGCGCCCCAGCGCATCACCCACTTCGCGCGCCTGCGGAACGTGGACGAGCCGGTCCGCTATCTGGGCGACGCGGCGCGGACGCTGGGCGACAAGCTCGGGCCCCTGCTCTTTCAGCTCCCGCCGAACTTCGCCCGGGACCTCGACCGGCTGGTCGACCTGCTGGCCCTACTGCCCCCCGATCTGGCCTGCGCATTTGAATTCCGGCACGCCTCTTGGTTCGCCGACGACGTGTATGCCCGACTGCGCGCCCGCAACGCCGCGCTGTGCATCGCCGACACCGAAACGGCGACGACGCCGCTCGTGACCACCGCCGACTTCGGCTACCTGCGCCTGCGCGACGAGGGATATGGCGAGGACGACCACCGACGCTGGGCGGACACCATCCAGCGCCTGGGTGAAGGCTGGCGGGACGCCTACGTTTTCTTCAAGCACGAGGAATCGGGAACCGGACCGGCGTTCGCGAGCCGGCTGGCGGAGCTGCTCGGCTCCGCCGCCTGATCAGCCGCCCGGCTCATTCGGGGCGGCGGCGCGCGCCTGCGCCGGGCTCAGCGTCGATTCGGGCCAGGACGGTGGCGATGTCGATGGCCCCGGTCAGGACGGCAGCCAGGGGATCGCCGGTCTTGTCCAGTCGCGCCCGCGCGGTCCTGATCGTGAAGCGCTGGGGATCGAGCCGGGCCGTCACCTCGTCCCACCCGAGGGGGCAGGAGATGGGCGCGCCAGGGAGCGGCCGCACCCCGAACGGGGCGACCACCGTCTGCCCCCGACCGTTCTGGCCCCAGTCGATGTAGACCTTTCCGCCGCGGGCCCGCAGGGGGCGGGCGAGCGTGGCCAGGCGCGGCGCCGTCTCCACTCCGAGGGTGGCCAGCAGCCGGGCCAGGCTGCGCGCGTGCTCGTAGCTGTAGCGGGCTCCCAGCGGGACGAAGATATGCAACCCCGTCTTGCCCGAGGTCTTCACGTAGCTCGGCACCTCCAGGCGCTCGAGGATCCGCCGGAGCGTCAGAGCGACCTGCACGACGTCGGTGAACGGCGCGCCCTTGGGGTCGAGGTCCAGGACCAGCCAGTCCGGGCGCTCCAGCGTGGGGACCCGCGAACCCCACGCGTGCAGCGGGATCGTACCCAGGTTGATGATCCAGCGTAGGCTCTCCACGGTGTCCACGACCAGGTAGTCGATATCCCGTTTCACCTCTTCGGCCCGGATGCGGGCGGTGCGGATCCACGTCGGCGTGAAGCTGGGGGCGTCCTTCTGGTAGAAGGACTTGCCCGTGATCCCGTCGGGGTAGCGGGTGAGGACCACCGGCCGGTCGCGCAGGTACGGCAGGAGCCAGGGCGCGATGCTCTCGTAATAGGCGACGAGATCGGCCTTGGTCAGGCCCTCGGCGGGCCAGAAGACCTTGCCGGGGTTGCTGATAGTCACCTGCCGCTCGTCGGCGTCGGGCGCCGTCGATGGCCGGGAGGCGACGTCGACCGGCGCCTCTCGCCGGCAGTCGTGGGCGGGCTTGTCGTCCCGTAGCCCGAGAAAGGCCGGATGGCGAAGGCCGCCGTCGTCGGTCCACTCGGTGAAGCGGACCTCGCCGACGAGCTTGGGCTCGACCCAGTGGTGACCCCGACCGGTGGGCGTACCGGCAGCGAAGGGCGACGTCGGCCGCCGCAGCGGCGTCAGCCGATCCCACACCAGCTTCAGGGTCCTGGCGTCGAAGCCCGTGCCCACCTTGGAGACGTACACCAGACGATCGCCCTCGTAGAGACCGAGGTGCAACGCTCCGAAGCATCCGCGCGAGCCCTGGGGGTCGGTGTAGCCACCGATGACGAACTCTTGACGGAGCTGGCACTTGATCTTGAGCCAGTCCCGGCTGCGCCCGCTCACGTAGCGACTGTCGGCCCACTTGGCCACGACGCCCTCGAGGCGCTGCGCGCAACAAGCCTGGAAGAATTCCTCACCGCGCTCGGCCACGTGCTCGCCGTAGCTCAGCACCCCGCGAGGCGGCAGGAGCAGCGCCAGACAGGCCTTGCGCTCGCTCAGGGGCAGCGCCCGCAGATCGCGCCCGTCCAGGGCCAGCACGTCGAAGAACACGCCACTGACGGGCACCCTGGCCCGCGCCCGCTCGACGTCGGCGGGACGGGTGAGTCCCATGCGCGCCTGCAACCGCTGGAATGACGGACGCCCGGCCTCATCCAGCGCCACGATCTCGCCATCGATGAGGAAGCGCGCCAGGGGCAGCGTCTGCAGAGCGTGCACCAGCTCGGGGTAGCGGTCGGTGACTTCCTGCCCGCTGCGCATGTAGAGCTCGATCCGCGTGCCGTCCCGGAAGGCGAGCAGGCGCACGCCGTCATACTTCGGCTCGAAGAGCCATCCGGCGCGGGAGAAGGGCTGACCGACCAGCGTGGCCAGCATGACGGACGCGGTTCGCGGGCGGACATCGCGGCGCGCGGCTCCCGTGCGCTCCAGCCGGGCGCGCAGCGTCGCGAGCCGCTCCATGCGTGCAGAATACGCCAACCCGTCGCCCCCCGTCGGGCCGGCCGACCCTACCGGTTGACGCGCGCAGAGCTGACCAATGGCCCGCCCCGGCGTGGTATCGTTTCGACCATGCCGCCGCATTCGATCGGCTCCGGCGCCATCTCCTTCGGGCTGGTCACCATCCCCGTGAAGATGTACACGGCGACGTCGCCGGCCGGCGCGTCCTTCAACATGCTCCACGCCAAGTGCGGCTCGCGGTTGCGCCAGCAGATGTTCTGTCCCGCCTGTAACGTCGTCGTCGAGCGCGCCGACACGGTGCG
>JBOHPM010000063.1:0-10732 GCA_050731715.1 Candidatus Rokuibacteriota bacterium | reverse complement strand
TTGTTGTAGAAGATGCCGGTCATGGCGCCGCGGACGGCCGCCTCCATGTCGGCGTCGGCGAACACGATGTTCGGCGACTTGCCACCGAGCTCGAGGCTGAGACGCTTGAGCGTGCCCGCCGCCTCGCGCATGATCTGTTTGCCCACCTCGGTGGAGCCGGTGAAGGCGACCTTGTCCACGCGAGGATCCTTCACCAGGGCCATGCCCGCCTTGCCTCCGGGACCGGTCACCACGTTGAACACGCCCTCCGGCAGCCCGGCCTGCTGGCAGAGGTCAGCGAACTTCAGCGCGGTCAGCGGCGTCTGCGAGGCCGGCTTGATCACCATCGTGTTGCCGGCGGCCAGCGCGGGCGCGATCTTCCACGACGAGAGCAGGAAGGGGAAGTTCCAGGGGACGATGGCCCCCACCACGCCGACCGGCTGCCGCAGGGTGAACGTGAAGGCGTTGTCCCGGAGCTGGAGCGTCTCGCCGTGGATCTTGCTGGCCCAGCCCGCGTAGTAGCGGAAGACCTCGGCGGCGAAGGGGATCTCGACCTTCCCCGAGTCGAACAGCGTCTTGCCCGTGCAGAGAGTCTCCAGGCGCGCCATCTCGTCGAGGTTGGCCTGGATGAGGTCGCCCAGCTTCCACACGATCCGGCCCCGCTCGTGGGGGCTCAGGCGCGGCCACTGACCTTCGTCGAAGGCCCGGCGGGCCGCGCCGACGGCGGCCTCGACGTCGCGCTCGTCGCCCCGGGCCACCTCCGCGATCGGCTCTTCCGTCGCCGGATTGATGGGTGAGTACGTCTCGCCCGAGGCGGGCGGCTGCCACTTGCCGTTGATGAAGACTTGCGCCGTAGCCATCGTGCCTCCCCCGGCCCGCCGCGGCGGGCAGCCTTATGCGACTGTCAGCACCGACGTGTGCTTCTTGAGATAACGCAGGACCACGAAGAGCAGAACGCCGAGCGTCGCGGTCGCCACCCAGACCGGATCGAACACGAGCTGCCCCGTCTCCTGGAAGTCCTCGGCCATATCCACGAAGAACGGCGCCACGAGAATCAGCGTCGCCGCATAGAACTCGCGGCGGACCGCGACCTTCCACTGAAAGGGGCGGGCCGGCCTGACATAGCGCCCCGGGTGGACGGGGACCACGGCCGGCACCTGTGCTGCCCACTCCCCGAACGCCGGACCGAAGCGCTCGCGGAGAAACTGCTCTTCGCGCCAGGCGATGCAGGCGTAGTAGACGATGGTGAGGACCGTCACCGCGATCGGGGCGATCCAACCGTGCATGAATAGCGCGAGGCTGACGACGATCATGCCGTTGGCGACGTAGAGCGGGTGTCGCACGATCGAGTAGGGACCGGTCGTGTTCAACGAGGCCGCCTTCTGCTGGCGGGTGTTTCGCCCGGACGTTCCGCGGGCCGCGACCCCCACCGTCCACACCCGCAGCGCCAGGCCGGCCAGCGCCAGCGACAGGCAGGCAAACTCCCAGACGAGGTCGGCGGCGTGCGAGGCAAAGAGATACCGGGCCCGCACGATACCCAGCACGGCCACCGGTACCAGCAGCAGCGGCAGGTAGCTCCTCCACCGGAAGAGAAAGTCGCCGACCCGCAGCATGTCCGGGACTGCCGCCCCACGGGCGCCCGTCATCACCGTCGGCCCAGGACGCGCCCGCCCCCCACTGCTGTGAACGTCCCCCGATCGACGACGACGGCGCCGTTGATGATCACATAGGGGATGCCGGTGGGGTGCCGGTGCGGATCCTCGAAGGTCGCTTCGTCCCTCACGGTCTGGGGATCGAAGATCGTCACGTCGGCCGCCTGGCCCTGACGAACCACGCCACGATCGGCGAGGCCCAACCGGGCGGCCGGCTGGCCGGTCATCTTGCCGACGGCCGTCTCCAGCGAGAAGAGCTTTTGCTCCCGCGCATGCTGGCCCAGCACGCGGGGGAAGGTCCCGTACATCCGGGGATGGGGCTTGCCGGCGTGCGGTCCCGGGCCGCTCGTCAGCCCCAGGGAATCGGAGCCCACCATGATCGCCGGGTGGGCCAGGACCCTGGCGACGTTGTCGGGGCTCTGCGAGAACGCCACCATCGAGACCGTCGCTTCCTCCTCGAGCAACAGCGCCATCATAGCCTCGGCCGGCGCGACGCCCCGCTGGCCGGCCAGCTCGGCCAGCGACAGGCCTTCGAGCTCCCGTTGGCCGCAGGTGGCGATTCGCACCTCGTCGAAGCCGATCGCCCCCAGCGATTGGGTGCGCCAGCGTTCGCCGGCGACCAGGCACTCCTCGATGATGCGCCGCCGCGTCGCCGGCTCGGCGAGACGGTCGAGCAGCCGCGCCGTCCCGCCATCATGCGCCCAGCTCGGCAGCAGGTTGTCCATCTTGGTCGAGCCGGCGTGGTAGGGGTACACGTCACCGCTCACGTCGACGCCGCGGGCGCGGGCCTGATCGATCAAGGCCAGCACCCGGTCGATCTTCGACCAGTTCTCCCTCCCCGTCACCTTGACGTGGGCGATCTGGACACCGACGCCGGCCCCCTCGCCGATCCGGATCGCCTCGGCGATCGAGTCCTCGACCATCGCAGCCTCGCCGCGGACGTGCGAGAAGTAGAGCCCGCCGCGGTGGGCCATGGCGCGGGCCAGATCCACCAGCTCCTCGGTGGCCGCATAGGCGCTGGGAGGATAGACGAGCCCGGTCGAGTACCCGAACGCGCCGGCATCCAGGGCCTCGTGGAGTAGCCGCCGCAGGGCGTCCATCTCGCTGGCGCCCGGCCGCCGGTTGTCGGGACCGACGGCGGCCAGGCGCAACGCGCCGTGGCCGACGAAGGGGACAACGTTGATGGACACGCGAGCCGCCCGCAGCGCGTCGAGGTATTCGCCGAACGTTGACCATCGGATGTCGAGCCGGGCTCCGATGCCCGCGGCCCAGGCCCGAACCAGATCGCGCCCGCCGGCCGGCACCGGCGCCGGTGAGAAGGAACACATGCCGACGACCTCGGTGGTGCAGCCCTGGCGGATCTTCGACTCCGCGGCCGGGCAGCCGAGGTAGAAGAGGTCGGAGTGGGAATGGATGTCGATGAAGCCTGGCGCCACCACGTGGCCGCGCGCGTCGATGACCCGGCGGGCCTCCCCGAGGAGCTCGGGGCCGACCGCGACGACCCGATCGTTCTCGATGGCGACGTCGGCCCGCCGCCGCGGCGCCCCCGTGCCATCCACGACCTCGCCGCCGCGGATCAGGAGCGACCAGGCCACGCGTTACTCCTCGACGATGACCACGGACTTCATCCGGTCCCCTTGCTTGATACGGTCCACGTGCTCCATCCCCGAGGTCACCTGACCGAAGACGGTATAGTTGCCGTCGAGGTGCGGCTGGGGACCGTAGGTGATGTAGAACTGGCTGCCGGCGGAGTCGGGATGCTGGCTGCGCGCCATGGACAGCGCTCCCCGCTCGTGCTTGCGCTTGTTGAACTCGGCCTTGATGGTGTACCCGGGCCCGCCGCTTCCGTTGCCCTTGGGGTCACCGCCCTGGACGACGAAGCCCGGCACCACCCGGTGGAAGGTGAGGCCGTTGTAGAAGCCCTTCTTCGTCAGCGTCACGAAGTTCTCCACGGTCTTGGGGGCATCCTCCGGGAAGAACTGCAGGCGAATCTCGGCGCCGCCCTCGAGCGTGATAACGGCGGTCTGCTTCACCGGGCCCTCCTATTTGTAGCCTCGCCTCGGACGGCGGGGCCCCAGCCCCGCGACGTCCTGCGGCTCGCACCTCAGCGGTCGACGACGGCGATGGCCTTGATGCGGTCGCCGACCTTGATCGTGTCCACGGCCTCCATCCCCTTCACCACGCGTCCGAAGGCGGTGTACTGGCCGTTCAGGAAGTGGGCCGGGCCCAGCATGAGGTACACCTGGCTGCCGGCCGAGTCAGGATCCTGCGAGCGCGCCATGCCCAGCACGCCGCGGTCGAAGGGCCGCTTGTTGAACTCGGCCTTGATCGTGTACCCGGGACCGCCGGTACCCATCCGGGGATGGTCCACGGGCAGCGTCTTCGACTGGGGATCGCCGAACTGCACCACGAACCCCGGCTCCACGCGATGCACGCGCTGGCCGTCATAGAACTTCTGGCCGACCAGGTCGAGAAAGTTCTTCACGTGGCTGGGCGCCTCGGCCGGCCACAGCTCGAGCGTGATCTGCCCGCCCTTGTCCAGGGTGATCACCACCGTCGGCATCTTCGCGGGCTGGGCCCACGCCGCCAGGGGAACGCTCAGCATCACGACGATCATCCACAGGACTCCGGGCATGGAGAGGACCTCCAGTAGCGCGATGTGGGCGCCATTATACATGCCATCGCGTGGTAGCATGATCGGGATGCACCGACGCGACGACGTCCGTAATATCGCGATCATCGCCCACGTGGACCACGGCAAGACCACGCTGGTGGACGCCATGCTGTGGCAGTCCGGGCTCTTCCGCGCCAACGAGTCGGTGCCCGAGCGCATCATGGATTCCATCGACCTCGAGCGCGAGAAGGGCATCACCATCATGGCCAAGAACACGGCCATCACCTATCGAGGGGTGCACATCAACATCGTCGACACCCCGGGCCACGCCGACTTCGGCTCGGAGGTGGAGCGTACGCTGACGTTGGTGGACGGGGTGCTGCTGCTGGTGGACGCCGCCGAGGGGCCCCTGCCCCAGACCCGGTTCGTCCTCAAGAAGGCCCTGGAGGCCGGGCTGCCTCCGATCGTGGTCGTCAACAAGATCGACCGCGCCGACGCCCGGCCGGCCGAGGTGTTGGACGAGACCTACGACCTCTTCATCGACCTCGACGCCACCGAGGACCAGCTGGAGTTTCCTGTCCTCTATACCAACGCCCGCACCGGGACCGCCACCGGCGACCTCGCCACGCTGGGGCAGTCGCTCGAGCCGCTGTTCGAGACGATCCTGTCCACGGTGCCGGCACCGCGCTTCGACCCGGCGGTGGGCCTGCAGTTCCGCGCCACCATGCTGGACTGGGACGACTACGTCGGACGCCTCGTCATCGGCCGGATCTTCAACGGGCGCGCGCGGCAGGCCGACCGCGTGGCCGTCGTGCACCGCGACGGCAGCGTCGAATACGCCAAGGTCACCGTGCTCTACGGTTATGAGGGCCTCAAGCGCGTGGAGATCGCCGAGGCCACGGCTGGCGACCTGGTGGCCATCGCCGGGGTGGAGTCGATCGAGATCGGCGAAACCATCGCGGAAGCCGAGAGCCCGCTGGCCCTGCCCCTGATCCGCATCGACGAGCCGACCGTGTCGATGCTCTTCTCGGCCAACGTCTCGCCCTTCGCCGGCCGCGAGGGACGCTTCGTCACCTCGCCGCAGCTGCGCGAGCGCCTGATGAAGGAGAAGCGCATCAACGTGGGTATCCGGGTGGAGGAGACGGACTCCCCCGATACCTTCCGGGTCTCCGGGCGCGGCGAGCTGCAGCTGGCCATCCTCATCGAGATGATGCGGCGGGAGGGCTTCGAGGTCGAGGTCGGCAAGCCCACCATCATCACCCACACCGACGGTGGGCAGACGCTCGAGCCGATGGAGCACCTCGTCATCGATATCCCCGAGGAGTTCATCGGGGCCATCACCCAGAAGATCGGCCCCCGGCGGGGAGCGATGGTGAAGATGGTCAACCACGGCACCGGACGCGTGCGGCTGGAATACCGGATCCCCGCCCGGGGACTCATCGGCTACCGGACGGAATTTCTCACCGACACCCGGGGCACCGGGCTCCTCAACCACCTGTTCGACGGCTGGGATATCTGGCAGGGCGACATCGCGCACCGCCAGAATGGGGCCCTGGTCGCCGACCGGCTCGGACGGGCCACCGGCTACGCTATCGACCACCTGCAGGCGCGCGGCACGATGTTCATCGCGCCGGGCCTCGACGTCTACGAAGGGATGATCGTGGGCGAGAACGCTCGGGACAACGACATGGACGTCAACATCACCAAGGAAAAGAAGCTCACCAACATGCGCTCCTCGACGGCCGAAGAGTCCATCAAGCTCACCCCGCCCCGCGTCCTGAACCTCGAGCAGTGCCTGGAGTGGATCCGCGAGGACGAGCTGCTCGAGGTCACGCCGAAGTCGCTCCGGCTGCGCAAGCGCCAGCTCGCCGGGCGCCGGCGGTTCTAGCAGTCGAGCGGGATCGGGGCGTGGCGCTCCGGCAAGGGTGGCGATGGCTCGCGGTGGGCCTGCTCGGGCTGGCCCTGCCGGTGGGGTGCCAGACCGGGCAGCCCGGCTTTCACGCCCCCGACAGCCCGTACGTCGCCACCCCCGAGGGGATCGGCGTCGAGATGCTCCGCATCGCCGGCGTGGGCCGGGCTGACGTGGTCTATGACCTCGGCAGCGGCGACGGGCGCCTGGTGATCGCCGCCGCCCGCGACTTCGGGGCCCGCGCGGTCGGCGTCGAGCTCGATCCCGTCCTCGTGCAGGCGAGCCGCGAGCGGGCGGAGCTGGCCGGCGTGGCCGACCGCGCACGCTTCCTCTGGCAGGATCTCTTCGCCACGGAGCTGGGCGAGGCCAGCGTCGTCGCCCTCTACCTGCGCGAGGACGTCAATCTGCGCCTGCAGCCCAAGCTGCTCCACGAGCTGCCGCCCGGGGCCCGCGTCGTCTCCCATGACTTCCGTATGGGCGCGTGGGCCCCCGACCGCGTGGAGCGGATTCGCGGTCCCAACCGCGTCCACACGATCTACGTCTGGACGGTTCCCGCGGACGTCGTGGGCCGCTGGACCGGAACGCTGCGCGGGCCGGGCGCGGAGCGGCCGGCGGTGCTCGATCTGGCCCAGCGCTTCCAGCAGCTGATCGGCACGCTGCACCTCGACGGGAAGCAGATCCTCATCACCGGCCACGTCGAGGGCACCCGCATGACCGTTCTGGCCGACCGGATGACGCTCGTGGCCCGCGTCGATGGTGACCAGGCGACCGGTGAGCTGGCGGGCGCCGACGGCATCAGCGGGGTGTGGACGGCCCGCCGCCAGGCGCAGCCCGCTCCCGTTCCGTCCCGATGATCTGACCAAGGGGATGTGGTTGTGATCTCGCCGCTGGCCACCTGGTTCGCCGACCGGGGCGCGCTGGCGCGGTTCCGGCGCGAGCGGTTCGGACGGCGGTCTCTCGTCGTGGCGCCGCGCGACGTCGCGTGGCGGACGCTGACGCCGGGCTTCAGGCGACTCCGCCGGCTCGCCGCCTCCGGCGTGCCCGTCCACGTCGTCGCCGAGCGGCGCTACCGACGGCGGCCCAGCCAGCGGCAGCTGGCGCGCGCGATGGCGGCCGGCGCCACCGTGTATCTACCCCAGATTCACCAGGTGCTCCCCCGCGTCATGCGCCTGATGGTGGCCCTGCGCGCGACCTGCCTGGGGCCGTTCCGTGAGGAGTGCTCGTTCCTCTTCCTCGTCGAGGGCCGGGCCCGCCCGGGGATGGGGTTGCATCACGATGGCAACGTGCACGGATTCTGGGTGCAGCTCGAAGGCCGACGGACGGTCACCGTCGGGCCCGCGGTGCGACCGGGGACGCCTTCTGATCTGGACGCCGAGCGGGCGCAATCGGCACGCAGCGAGTGGTGGACGAGGGACCTCAGCCCGGGCACGCTCCTGTACCTGCCGCCCTACACGCCCCACGCCGTCCTCTGCCACGGTCGGTCGTTGGCCCTGTCGCTCACCTGGAGCGCCCCCCGGCGCCGGCGCGCGCCGGTCGCGACCGCGGTGGTCGCGGCCCTGGCCGAGTGGGACGTCGCCAGCGGACAGGCGGAGCCCCGCCCGCGCCCGAGCCGCTCCAAGCTATGGGCCCAGGTGCCGGCGATCGCGGGTCCACCGGATCGCGCCCGGACCACCTTCCCGCTGTGGACTCCCGCGGGTCCGCTCCAGCTACCCGGGTCCACACGCCGGCTGGCTCGCCACCTGCCCACGATGCCCAGCCTCACGCGCGCCGAGGCCCGGCGGCACGGCGACGGCGTGGCTGCCCTGGTGGCGCACGGCATCCTGGGCGACGAGGACCTTCCCCTGCTGGTCGTGCCCCAAGACCCGGGTGGCCTGGACGGCTGGCGCTTCTGAGCAAGGCCGCCTGAGCTCGCAGGGGTGCCGGCGAGCCAGGACATTTTGTCCAGCCTCACAAGAAACCTTACAAGTTGGTCAGGCCGGTCGGCGTGAGCCCGCCCGCAACGCATCCGTCAACACGCCGTCATTCCTTCGTTTCTGCGATGTCACCAGACCGGCGTCACCTCCGGCGAGGTCCTTGCATCGATCACAGACAGGATCACGTGAGCGCGGAGGTGAATCAGGTGCTCACTCCCGAAGAACGACGCCGAGTGCGAATCGCCCAGCAGCGTGCTCAGCAGAGCCTGCTCGAGCAGATGAACGCGGCGCCACCCGTGCTCACCACGGACGAGCACCGCGGTCGCTGGTGGCTGATCAGGGTGGTGGCCCTCGCGGCGCTGCTCGGCGTCGGGTTGCTCGCTTCCCAGGCACTGGAGTTCAAGGCGCCAGCGTCGCTGGTCGAGGCTCTCCTTCCCCGGCTCTAGTCCCGCTCGCCACGGCCAGCTCTCCGCTTAGAATGGCCTGGCTCGACTGAGCCGGGAGATCCTCTTGGCCTCTGGATCAGCGCTGCCGCTCTACACCGTCCTGCCGTTCATCGTGATGCTGCTCGCCATCGCGGTGCTCCCGCTGTCGACCCCGCACTGGTGGGAGCAGAACCGGAACAAACTGCTCGTCGCGTGCGTGCTGGGCCTGCCGATCCTCGTGCTCTACGTGGGCCGGGAGCCCGGGGCGCTGGTGCGGATGGGCGAGGAGTACCTCTCATTCATTATCCTGCTCGCCGGCCTCTACGTGATCTCGGGTGGCGTGCTCCTCCGCGGCGACCTGGTCGCCACCCCGCTGACCAACACGGGCTTCCTGGCGGCGGGATCGGTGCTGGCCTCGTTCGTCGGGACCACGGGTGCGTCGATGCTGCTGATCCGGCCGTTGCTCCAGACAAACCGGGAGCGGACACGGGTGAAGCACACGGTCATCTTCTTTATCTTCACCGTGTCCAACATAGGCGGCATGCTCACCCCGCTCGGGGACCCCCCGCTCTTCCTCGGTTATCTGCAGGGCGTCCCCTTCACGTGGACCTTGCGGCTCTGGCCCCACTGGCTCCTGATGGGCGGGATCCTGCTGGGCACCTACTTCGTCTGGGATTCGACGCAATACGCGCGGGAACCCATGACCGCCATTCGCCGGGACCGGACGCAGCTCGAACCTCTCCGGATCCGCGGCGCGGTCAACGGACTCTGGCTAGCCGGCGTAGTCCTGGCCGTTGCCTTTCTGCGGGAACCCACCCGGGAAATCGCGATCCTGACGCTGGCCGGAATCTCGCTATGGCAGACGCCGCGCGAGATCCGCCGGGCCAACGGCTTCACGAGCTACCCGATCACCGAGGTGGCCGTCCTCTTCTTCGGAATCTTTCTGACCATGATGCCCGCGTTGGAGCTGCTACGGCTTCGGGGCGCGGAGCTGGGCGTACGGGAGCCCTGGCAGTTCTTCTGGGCGACCGGCGCGCTCTCAGCCTTCCTGGACAATGCCCCGACCTACCTGGCGTTCCTCGCGCTGGGTCAGGGATTGGGCCTGGCGAACGAGGTGGTGGGCGTGCCCCACGCGATCCTCACGGCGATCAGCGTGGGCGCCGTCGCCATGGGCGCCACCACCTACATCGGCAACGCGCCCAACTTCATGGTGAAGGCGATCGCGGAGGAAGCCAAGGTGAAGATGCCGAGCTTCTTCGGCTACATGCTGTACAGCGGTCTGGTGCTGCTCCCGCTCTTCGTGGCGGTCACGATCATCTTCTTCCGGTGACCGACGTCACGCCTCAACGGCCGGCCAGAAGGCCCGCGCAACGGGCCGTGACCTCTTCCACCGACTTGCCGTCCTTCACGTACTCGACGAACGCCCCCAGCGGCGTGGCCCAGACGCCGTCTGGCGCCACACCCTGCGTGAGACGGGCCATGGCGGCTTTGCCCTCCGGGCTGTCGAGGTCGCAGATGAACACCCGGTCGGAGCTCATCCCCATCCACTTCACCTTTTCGATGGTCAGCGTGCCGCCCTTGAACCCCCCCTTGTCGTGGTTGACGAGGATCTTCTCGCGGCTGTCGAGGGTGATCTGACAATAGGCGCCGGCCTTGGGATCGGTGACGAACGGTCCGACCTTGCCCATAGAGCCCTCCTGGGGAGTGCGTCGGCCAGGTGACCATAGTCTACTCCCCGCGATGTCCCGGCGCCTGCGCCTCGTTCGCCGCGGAACCGCCTAAAGACGAGGGCGGCCGCGGCGCTGGAACGCAGCCAACTCCCCGGCGGTCCTGAAGCCCCGCGCCTCCAGGGCCGGGAGCAAGGCGAGCAGGATGCGCCCCGCCATCAGGGCGTCGCCTTCGGCGGTGTGGCGTCCCCGGATCGGCACGCCAGTCCGCTCGGCCACCGATTCCAGGCTGAAGTCCGGCCACCGGCGATGGAGCGCGGCCGCGAGCAACTGCGTATCCAGGGGGAGGTTCCGCAGTCGCGACAGGCCCCGGACGCGCCGCTCCCGATCGAGGATGGCGAGATCGAAGTTCACCCCGTGGCCGGTGAGGACCCGGTCACCGAAGAGCGTGTCGAGTTGAGTGATGAGGCGCTCCGTGGAGACGGCGCCCGCCACCATGGCGTCGGTGACGCCGTGGATGGCCGTGGAGGCCCCGGGGATCGGGCGGCCGGGATCGACGAGCGTCACGTGGCC
>JBOHPM010000062.1:0-10738 GCA_050731715.1 Candidatus Rokuibacteriota bacterium | reverse complement strand
TCCACCGCCAGCAGGGTGCCCCACAGGGGGTGCTCGGCCTGGTCCTGCTTGAGCTCGTCCTTGGTCGTGAAGGGCAGCCGCGTCACGTCGTCCAGGGTCTTGATGTGCTCGGGCGCAACGCCGGCCGCGTCGAGCTTCGCTCGATAGAAGGCGCTGTGGGCGTAAGCGTGAGTCACCTGCTCGGCGAGGCGAGAGGCCTGGAGCTGGCGCAACGTCTCGCGCGGCGCGGTCTCGATGTCGCTGTCCAGGTAGCGAGAGGCCATGGCCGGCCCCGACTCTAGCACGCCTCGAAGCGTGCAGCGCCCCCGGGCGCGTGGCCCGGGGGCGCCGCGTCGATCCGATCAGCTCCCGAAGCGGTCGGGGAACTGCTTGGCGATCGCGTCGGCCAGCGGGTCGGCGATGGCTTGCATGTGGCCGGCAGCCGTCCGAAGCGCCGTGTAGGCCTTGGCCTGATCCTTGGAGGCCTGGGCGTCGATCACGCTCTTGAGGGTGACCACGTGGTGCTGGACCAGGTCGGCCACCACCTTCGTCGGCAGGTTGGGGTTGGCCGAGTTCAGGAACGCCCCGAAGTCCCGCGTGTATCCGATGAGGTCGTTGACGGCCTTGTCCTGCTTGGTGCGGTCCTTGCTGGCCACGCCGACCGTGTAGTCGACGGCGAAGCCGATGTGCTTGCGCCACAGCGGCAGAAACGCCTGCTCGGCGTCGGGGCCGTACACCGAGCCGATGGCCCGCCCGATCGCCATCGAATTCTGGTCGAGGGCGCCGGCGGCCGCCTTGAACTCCGCCTCTCGCCCGTCCAGGGCCGCCCCGGTCGCCGCCGCGGCGAGGTACACGTGCTCCTGGAACAGCGTATTGAGCGCGCTCTTGAGCCCGGTCGCCTTCGGCGCCGGGTTGCTCATGGCCATGCCCGACGTGTGAGCTGACGAGTCGGCGGCCATCGTCTGACCACAGCCCGCGGTCACCGCCACGAGCCCTACCGCAACTACCGCCTTCGCAAGTGCCGTCTTCATGTCTACCGCTCCTTTCTCGCTGCTACTGCACCCTGATCTCTCCCCGCATCTGATGGTGACGCTCGCAGAAGTATGGATAGACGCCGCGCTCGGTGAACGTCCCGCCCGCCGTCGCCCCGCGCCCCTCGAGCACGAGCCGGAAGGCCGCCTGCGGCGCCTCGGGCGAGCCCGCGGTGATCGTGTGGGTGATGTCGTCACGGTTCGTCCACTGCACCCGGGTCCCCGGCTGGACCTCGAGCCGAGCTGGCCGGAACCGGAAGAGCTGGGCCTCGACCTCGGGTGACGACGCGGCCGGGGCCACGGCTGCGATGCCGAGCGCGCCGGCCAGCACAACGCCGAGCTCCATCCTTCGCCTCACGTCAGCCTCCTGCGGCACCTCGCCGGGCCGGGCCCACCCCGTCCCGTGGCGCCGTTCATCCCTCTTTACGCGGGGGGACCCTGCCGCGGATGCATGGGTGTCGTTGCTCTCGGGCGGCGCTTCTGCTAGTGAAGCGAGATCGGAGCTCACCGGGAGGTTCCCACGCACGGGGCGGAGCTGATCCGCGGGATGGCGAACGGCGACCGGGCCACGTTCGGCCGCTTCTACGACCACTATGCGCCGTTGGCGTACGGGGTCATCCGCCGCATCGTGCGCGAGCCGGCCGACGCCGCGGAGGTGCTGCAGGACGTCTTCTGGGAGGCCTGGGTGGGGGCCGGGAGCTATGACCCCCAGCGGGGGAGCCCGGAGGCGTGGATCGTCATGCGGGCCCGCACCCGGGCAATCGATCGGGTCCGTTCCGTACGTAAGAGAACTGAGGTGTTCGGCGCGCCCCTGGCCGATGCCGCGGCGGCGACGGGAACTGACC
Organism: Candidatus Rokuibacteriota bacterium; assembly: GCA_050731715.1. Taxonomy (GTDB): domain Bacteria; phylum Methylomirabilota; class Methylomirabilia; order Rokubacteriales; family CSP1-6; genus 40CM-4-69-5. The sequence goes on along the minus strand of JBOHPM010000062.1, from coordinate 8,883 downwards.
CGGGCAGTGACATCGCCACACAGGCGGCCGACCGAGTGACCGTGAAGACTGCCCTCGACGAGCTCCCCGAGGCGCAGCGTGAGGTGATCGAGCTGGCGTACTGGAATGGCTTCACGCAAGCGGAGATCGCGGAGCGGCTACGCCAACCCCTGGGGACGGTGAAGACCCGGATGCGCCTTGGACTGGAACGCTTGAAGATACTTCTCAAGTCGGGCGACCTATGACCCACGAACCGTTCGACTCGCAGGCGGCAGCCTACGCTCTGGGCGCCCTCGATAGCGCTGAGCGCATCGACTTCGAGCGCCACCTCGCCACCGGCTGCGCCAGTTGCCAGGCCTTCCTGCGCGACTCCGGAGAGGCCCTGGCTGCGCACGCCGCCCAGTTGCCGCCCGTGGCGCCGCCGCCCGGGGTACGGGCGGCCTTGCTCCGGCGCATCGACGCTGACGCGGCGGTCGGGCGCCAGGCCGTCCGTCCGCCCCGCCGGTGGCTCGGGTGGGCGACGATGGCCGCGGCCGCGATGGCGATCGGAGCGCTGGCCAGCAGCCTGCTCCTGGTCAACCGCTACGAGACCCGCTTCGCCGACCTCGCCAGCGAAGTCGTCCGCCTGCGCGACGAGCGGGCCCAGACCCAGGCCGTCGTCGATCTCCTGCGGGACCCGGCCACGCGCTTCATCGCGCTGCAGGGCACCGAGTCCAGCTCCGGGGCCACCGCCCGGATCATCTGGCACGAGACCGCCGGAGGCTTCATGATGGTGGCCAAGCTGCCCCCGGCTCAGCCCGGCAAGACGTACGAGCTGTGGACGTTCAGCGGGGGCCGGCCCCGCCCGGCCGGTATCTTCGACGTCGACGCCTCGGGCACCGCGACCCACCACATCGCACCGACGGGAGGCCGCGTCGAGGGCTTCGCCGTCACGCTCGAGCCGGCGGGCGGCGTCCCCGCGCCGACGGGCCCGATCGTGCTCGCCGCGCGCTAACCGCCCCGCAGCACTGGCGCGGCGGCCTTCACCGCATTGACGATCCCCTGATACCCCGTGCAGCGGCAGAGCACGGCCGACAGGCCCTCGCGAATCTGGCTCTCGGTGGGATCAGGATGGACTCGGAGAAAGTCCAGAGCGGTCAGCAGCATACCCGGCGTGCAGAACCCACACTGCAGGCCGTGGTGCTCGCGGAACGCCTCCTGCAGCGGATGCAGGCGGTCCTCGCGGGCCAGCCCCTCCACGGTGACGAGCTCACTGCCCTCGGCCTGCACGGCCAGCATGATGCAGGAGCGGGCGGCCTCGCCGTTCACGAGAATCGTGCACGCCCCGCAGATGCCGTGCTCGCAGCCAACGTGGGTGCCGGTGAGGCCGAGGTCCTCGCGGAGGAAGTCCACCAGGAGCTTGCGGGGCTCGCACCGCCCCTCCCGGGGCGCGCCATTGACGGTCAGGCGTACCGTGACGGGGTCGGGCATCTAGCGCTCCTCGGCCCGGGCGCGGGCCCGTTTCAGCGCGCGGGCCGTGAGGACCCCCGCGAGATGACGGCGGTAATCGGCGGAGGCGTGGATGTCGGAATCCGGAGCGACCAGCTCGCCGGCCCGGGACGCCGCCGCCGCGATCGCTTCATCACTCAAGCCGTCACGCTCGAGCATCTCCTCGGCCCCCCGCAGGCGGACCGGCACCGGGTTGGCCCCGGCCGCGGCCAGGCGGGCCTGCACGACACGGCGTCCCTGCAGCACGACCACCGCTGCGATACCGACGATGGCGAAGTCGCCATGGCGCCGCGCGAACTCCTCGAACGCGTACCCGCCTCCGGCTTCCATCGCCGGCAACCGGACTTCGGTGAGGATCTCATCAGGCTGAAGCGTCGTGGTCAGGTAGGTCTGAAAGAGATCGCCTGGGCGCAGTGTGCGCTCCCCGCGGGGGCTGCGCGCGACGACCTCGCCATCCAGGGCCGCGAGGACTGCCGGGTACTCCGCTGCAGGGTCGGCGTGGGCGATCGAGCCCCCGATCGTGCCCCGCGTGCGGATCGGCAGGTGACCGACCCAGCGAGTGGCCTCCGTCAGGAGCGGCAGGCGCCGGCGCACGACGGGCGAGAACTCCACGCTACGCTGCCGGGTCATGGCGCCGAGCCTCACCTGCCCGTCCACTTCTCGAATGTAGGCCAGCCCGGCGATACGGTTGAGGTCGATCAGCGCGGCCGGCCGGACGAGGCGGAAGTTCAGGAGCGGCATGAGGCTCTGGCCGCCGGCCAGGACCTTGGCGTCGCCACCGTACCGGGCCAGCAGGTCGAGGGCTTCCTGGGTGGTGCTCGGCGCGTGGTACTCGAAGCGGGGCGGCTTCACCGGGTCACCGATTGATGGGCGTCGCTCATGAGCCGCCACAGTCGGTCCGGCGTGATCGGCAGCTCGGTGATCCGCACCCCCAGCGGCGCCAACGCGTCGCTCACGGCGTTGGCGATGACCGCCGGCACCGTCATCGACGAGGATTCGCCAAGCCCCTTGGAGCCCAGCGGGGTGAGCGGCGAGGGCGAGACGACGTGGGCGATCTCGATCACCGGCGCCTCGGTAGCGGTCGGCACCAGGTAATCCATGAACGTCGCGGTGAGCAGCTGCCCGTTGTCGTCGTAGCGTAGTTCTTCGTACAGGGCGCCCCCCAGGCCGTGGAGCGCGCCGCCATAGATCTGGCCCTCGGCGATCATCGGGTTGATGATCGTGCCGGCGTCGTGCACCGTCACGTACCTGAGGATCGTGATCGCTGCCGTCTCGGGATCGACCTCGACCGCCATCACCTCGGCGATGAAGCCATAGGTGTTGGAGGAGTTCACCCGGTCCTCGGCGTCGACCGCCTTGGCCACCGAGAAGCCGAAGACCGCGGTCGCTTGCAATCCGGGCTCCATGCCGGCGGGGAGCGAGTCCGTGTGCCAGTGCCCGCGCCCGGCCAGATCCTTGACGGAATACGCCGGGCCCTGGCCGGTCGTGCGACGCACCGCCCCCTGGCTGAACTCCACCTGATCCGCGGGAACCTCCATGAGGTGCGCCGCGTACTCGCAGAGCTTGCCCTTGAGCTTGCGCGCGGCCAGGGCCACCGCGCTGGTGCCCACCGAGCCGAAGCGGCTCGAGTACGTCCCCGACGAGATCGACCACACCCGGGTGAAGGTGTCCATCTCGTCGACCACGGTGACGTCGTCCGGGGTCAGGCCCAGCTCGTCGGCCACGATCTGGGCCACGATGGTCTGGTGGCCCTGGCCCTGCGGCGTGGTGGCCAGGATGGCGGTCACCCGTCCCAGCGGATCGATCTTGACGGTGGCCGCGTCCACCGCGCCCGACTTCGGCAGGTATTCGGGCTTGGCGCGAAACTGGGGGTCGAGCGCCGTCGCCACGTAGCCCATGTTCGAGACCGATGGGTCGACGGCCAGGGCGATGCCGATACCGAAGTAGCGTCCGTCCGCGCGGGCTTGCGCCTGGCGGCGCCGCAGCTGCGCGTACCCCGCGAGCTGCAGCGCCTTGTCGAACGCCGCCGGGTAATCGCCGCTGTCGTAGAGCCCGCCCGTCGGCGTGCGATACGGCATCTGCGCGGGCGTGAGGAGATTGCGCCGTCGAACCTCGGCGGGGTCCAGGCCCAGCCGCTCGGCCAGACGATCCATCATGCCCTCGGTCTCGAAGTACAGGTGGCCGCAGGCATAGCCCCGGTTGGGGCCGGTCAAGCTCTTGTTGGTCATGACGACCGAGGCGTCCACCTCCAGATGCTGGAAGGCATAGGGCCCGACGAAGTTCCCCGTGGGACGGAAGGAGCAGCCGGGCTCGGGGCTGCGGATATACCCGCCCACATTGTCCAGCCACTTGAAGCGCATGCCCAGCACGGTGCCGTCACGGCGGGCGGCCAGCTCGCGCTCGGCGATCCGGTCGGTCCCGCTCGAGGAGGCCAGCAGGTGCTCACGCCGGTCCTCGATCCACTTGACGACCACTCCCGTCTTCATGGCGGCCAGGCCGATGAGAGCGATGTAGGGATAGATGCTGGTCTTGATCCCGAATGAGCCCCCTATGTCGGGAGGCACGATGAAGCGCAGCTTGTTCTCGGGCAGCCCGAGCACCCGTGCCGTGAGCGGGTGCATGATGAACGGCCCCATGAAGTTGGACCAGACGGTGAGGACACCGTCCAGCGGGTCCCAGCGGGCAATGATCCCGTACGTCTCGATCGGCGTGGAGCCGTACTTGGGGAACCGGAAGCGCTCGCGGACGACGACATCGGCCTCGCGGAAGGCCTGTCCGGGGTCACCGTAGACCAGCCGGCGATGACCGGCCAGGTTCGTGCCCACGGCCTCGTGCAGCACCGGCGCCGCGGGCTCCAGGGCTCGTTCGGGATCGGTCACGACGGCCAGCGGCTCGTAGCGCACGCTCACCGCCTCGGCAGCGTCCTCGGCCAGATAGCGGTCGCGGGCCACCACCACCGCCACCGGCTCGCCCACGAAACGGGCCTTGTCGGTGGCCGCGCAGTAGTAGTGCACGGGCGCGGTGACGCCCACGGAGAACGGCCGCGTGGACGCCGCCACGTCCGCGCCGGTGATCACGCCGACCACGCCCTCCATGGCCAGCGCGGCGGTCACGTCGTAGCCAAGGATACGGGCGTGGGCATGGGGCGAGCGGACGATCGCCGCGTGATGGACGCCGCCGGTCGGCGGATGGTCGTCGATGAAGGTGCCGCGGCCCGTGAGCAGGCGCGCATCCTCCACCCGACGCACGGGGTGTCCGACCCACTTCGTCGGCGGCGGCGCACTCATGTCAGGTCGCATCCCATATCACAGTCCCCGCGGTTGTCAAAGGTCGTGCGCCGGCGCCGCCCGAGGGCCGGCGAACTGACGGGCGGCCACCACGGCGAGGCAGGCGACGCCGATGAGATCGGTGAGCCAGCCGGTGTGGATCAGGAGCAGCGCGGCCACGGCGGCTGCCGCCCGATCGAACCAGCCCAGCGGTCGCCGCAGATACCCCTCGAGAGCCACCGCCAGCGCGACCACGCCCAGCGTCGCGGTGACCGCGGCCAGGCCCACGGCGCCCCAGCTTCCGATCAGCACCAGGCCCGGCCCGTACACGAAGAAGAACGGCAGGATGAACCCGGCCAGGGCCAGCCGGCAGGCGAGCCAGCAGGTGCGCAGGAACGGCGCGCCGGCGATGTTCGCGGCCACGAACACGCAGAGCGCGGTGGGGGGCGTGATGTCGGCGATCACGCCGAAGTAGAAGACGAACAGGTGGGCGGCCATCACCGGCACTCCGAACTTCACGATGGCCGGCGCCACCAGGACGGCGAGCAGGACGTAGGTCGCGGTCGTCGGCAGCGCCGTGCCGAGGACGAGCGAGGCCACCATGGTCAGGACCAGGAGCACGAAGAGACTGCCACCGGAGGCGTCGAGCAGCAGCGTGGAGAGCTTGAGGCCGATGCCGGTGAGCACCACGATACCGATGATCACGCCCACGCAGGCCACCGCCATGACGACCTCGAGGGCGGCCAGCGCGCCATCGCCCAGCGTCTTCACCACCGCGCCCGGCGAGAGCGTGCCGCGCAGGACCCCGAGCGCGACGACGGTCACGGTCGCCCAGAAGCAGGCCAGCCCAGGCGAGTAGCCCACTCCGCCCATGAGGTAGATCAGCACGGCCACCGGAATGAGCGCCGGCCATCCCCGGCGCAGCACGGGCCCCAGCGCGGGGCGCTCCTCGACCGGCAGTCCACGCAGACCGAGCCTGGCCGCCTGCAGATCGACCATCACGAACAGGGCGAAGTAGTAGAGCGCCGCCGGAAGCGCCGCGGCCATGGCCACCTGGATGTAGGGAACACCCAGCACCTCCGCCATGATGAAGGCCGCCGCGCCCATGACCGGCGGCATGAGCTGGCCGGCTACCGAGGCTGCCGACTCGACGGCGGCGGCCCCGCCTGGCGTGAAGCCACTGCGCTTCATGAGGGGGATCGTCACCGTCCCCACGGTGCCCACGTTGGCCACGGTGCTGCCCGAGATCATCCCGAACAAGCTCGAGCCCACGAGGGCCACCTTGGCCGAGGCGCCACGGACACCGCCGAACAGGGCCTGGGCCAGCTCCAAGAAGAACTGGCCGGCTCCGGACTCTCGGAAGAAGACGCCGAAAAGGACGAACAGGAAGACGAAGGTCGCCGACACCCCGAGGATCAGCCCGAAGATGCCGTCGTAGGTCAGATAGAGCGTAGAGATGATCCGACGGGCCGAGTAGCCGCGGTGTCCGAGGAGGCCGGGCAGGTCGCCCCCGACGACAGCGTAGGCGAGCGCCAGCAGGGTCAGCAGCGGGAGCGGCCAGCCGATCGTCCGCCGGGCCCCCTCCAGAATCGCCAGGACCAGCAGCCCGCCCAGCCACAGCTCGTAGACGTGGAAGCTACCCGAACGGAGGAGGATGCCCTCGTAGTCCCAGGCCACGTAGCCGGTGGCGGCCACCGCCGCACCGGCCAGCAGGCCGTCGACTACGCGCGTCCAGGCCCGGCGCGGACCGCTCCGCGCCAGGGGAACCGTGAGGAACACCAGGAGGAGCCCGAAGGCCAGGTGGATGGCCCGCTGCTGGAAGGCCGGCCGCGACCCGAGGAACCCCGTCGTCAGGTGGAACAGCGACCAGGCAACGGCCAGGACGCTGACGAGCCGGGACCGGGCGCTCACCCCCGGGCTACTTCAGAATCCCCCGCTCCCGCCAGAAGCGCTCGGCGCCGGGATGGAACGGCGCCGGCACCATCTGGTGCTCGACGAAAAAGCGCGTCTTGTCCACGGTGAATTCCTTGCCGCCGGCATGCAGCTCGCCGAACTCCCGACCGTGCTCGATGATGGTCTTCACGATCCGGTAGACGAGCGAGGGGTCAACGTCCTTGTTGGCGATGAGCGTCGTGTAGAACGCGGGCATCTGGACGTCGGTGTCCTGTCCGGGATAGGTGCCCGCCTTGAGGGTGAGCGGCGTCCAGTAGGGGTAGCGCTTGCCGAATTCGCGGGCGCGGGCGGGATCCAGGCCCAGCACCCGCACCGGCCGGGTAGCGGCCAGCTCCATCACGCTGGCATTGCGGGGGGCCGCCGCCAGGAAGCCGACATCGAGGGCCCCGTCTTTCAGCGCGCTGACCTGCTCCGAATAGTTCAGCGTCTTGTGCTGGACGTCGCCCTCCTTGATGTCGTAGAGCGCCATGGCCGGCGCCAGCATGGCCAGGGAGGCCGGCGAGTTGGTGGCGATCCGCTTGCCCTTGATGTCACCGTACGACTTGAGGCCGGAGGCGGCCCAGGTCACCGCCGTCTGGCCGGTATCCATCCCGGCCATCAGGAAGCGCACGCCATCGTACGTCTTGTCGAAGTCCTTGCGGCTGCCGCGGTAGCCGTGATGCACGGTGGCCAGCTCGGCCAGGGCGATCGTCAACTCGCCCGCGTGCACGAGCTTGTGGGCGTGGGCGGAGCCCGTCACCGGCTCCGGGGTCGCGGTCGTCCCCCCGAGATGCTCGTTCAGGATCTTGCTCATGGCGGTGCCGACGAAGTAGTAGACGCCGCCGGTGGAGCCGGTGCCCACCGAGATTCGGGTGGACGAGCCGGCCGTGAGCGGCAGGCCCAGCGCCCCGCCGACCAGCAACAACGCGAGGAGCCTGCTCATCGCGGACCCCCGGTGAGACCGTACAGTCGCCGAGGATTCTCGGAGAGGATGCGGCGCTTCTCGCCGTCGGTCACGTCGGGTCGATCGCACAGTTCCTTGAGCGACTGGGGATAGCTGTGGTCCCAGTGGGGGAAGTCCGACGCGTACAGGATCTGCCCGGCCCCCACGTAATCGATGGCCGGCCGGAGCAGGACTTCTTCGGCCTCGCAGGAGAAGTAGATGCGGCCGCTCTTGACGTACTCGCTCGGGCGGTGGGGCAGACGAGGCGCCTCCACGTGGCCGCGCTTCTCGAACTCCTCGTCCATGCGCTGCACGAAGTACGGCACCCACCCGGCCCCCGCCTCCAGGTAGGCGATGCGCAGCCGGGGAAACCGGGCGGGCACGCCCTCGAAGATCATGGACGTGATCTGGCGCATCTGGCCGAAGGCGTGGGAGACGGTGTGGGCCTGGATGAACTTGGGAAAGGGCTCCACCCCCAGCGTGCTCATGTCCGTACCCGCCGCGTGCACGCACACCGGCACGTCCAGCTCCTGGGCGGCGCTGTAGATCGCATCGAAGCGCGGGTGACCCAGGAGGTACGGCCCGTCGGCGGCCAGCATGGCGCCCACGAAGCCGTAGCGGGTCACCGTCCGCTTGAGCTCGGCCACGGCCGCGGAAGGATCCTGCAGCGGCAGGAGGGCCACCCCTTTGAGCCGGGCGCTCTGGCTCGTCAGCTCCTCGTGGAGCATCGTGTTGTAGGCCCGGCAGGTCGCCACCGCCCACTCGGGGTCACGGAGGAAGGGCATGAAGAGTCCCAGCGTGGGGAACAGAATGCTCATCGTCATCCCACCGGCCTCCAGCGCCCCGTGCCACGACTTCACATCGCCGGCCCAGTCATGGAAGGTGCCGCTCAGGCGACGGTCCCAGCCGTCTTGTGGGATGAAGGGCGTGAGGAGGGACCGCTTGCGGTACGGTTCCTCGAGATGGCGTGCGATCTGCTCCCACGTCTCGGTCACGTGCCCGTCGGCGTCGATGATCTCCTCGTGCATGGTCGGCTCCCCGCCGGTGATCCGAGCTTCGCCTGCGCCCGGCCACCTCCTGGTAGGGCGCCAGTAATCGCACGACGAACCGAGTCCGTCAAGGCACCGGGGATCCACGCGGCCCCGCACCGGCCGTGACAAGCGCGGGGCCCCGGTGTTACTGTGCCGACCCACGGGTACTCGGACCGGTGACACGGCCGCCGCTGCTCATCGTCTTCGTCGCCATCGTGCTGATCGCGCTCGGCGTGACCGCGGG
>JBOHPM010000061.1:0-10964 GCA_050731715.1 Candidatus Rokuibacteriota bacterium | reverse complement strand
CGAGGTCAATCAGCGTCTCGCGCTCTACAAGCGCCTCGCCGGAGCCCACACCGCAGGCGAGGTGGCGGACCTGCGCGCCGAGCTGGCCGACCGCTTCGGACCCCTGCCCCCGCCGGCCGACCAGCTGCTCGACATCGTCGGGATCCGGGTGGCCGCCCGCGCCCTCAGCGTGGAGCGCCTCGAGGCCGGCGAGGGGCGCGTGCTCGTCACCTTCGCTCCCTCGACCCCGCTCGACCCCCAACGGCTCGTCGGTGTCATCCAGCGCAGCCGGGGGCGATTGCAGATGAAGCGCGAGTTCACGCTCGAGGCGTCGATCCGCCACGGGGAGTGGCCGAGCGTGCGAGACTCGCTGCTCGCGTTGCTCGAGGACCTGAGCCGGACATGACGGCCTTCCTGGCCCTGGCGATGCTCGCGCTGCTCCTCGCCGGGTGTGGGAGCGCCACCCGCAGCGTCGCCCCGGAGGCCGCGGATCCGCCCCCAGTGGCGGCGCCGCCGAAGGACCCGGAGCGTCCCCCGGCCGGGGCCGCCAGCGACCCCGACGTGACCGACCGCATCGTGGCGGTCGTCAACAACGACGCGATTACGCTCGGAGAGGTGCAGGAGACCTTGTTGTCCTTCCGGCAGGAGAATCGCGGCCGGGCGTCGGGCTCCGACGAGGAGCTCAGCCGGCAGTTCCTGACGCGACTCATCGAGACGCGGCTGCAGCTGCAAGAGGCCGACCGGGAGAGGATCTTCGTCGAAGACGGCGAGGTCGACGAGGAGCTGGCCGAGCGCATGAAGCGCTTCGGGGCCAAGAACAAGGACGAGATTGCGGCCCTGATCAAGGAGCAGGGGCTCACCCTCGACGCCGTCCGCAAACGAGTCCGCGAGACGGTGCGCATCGCCAAGGTGGTCCGCCGGAAGGTGACCCTGCGGGTCTCGGTGACCGAAGAGGAGATCGACCGGTACCTGACCGACAACCAGGCCAAACTGGAGACGGGCCTCACCTATCACGCCCGCCACATCCTCATCACCCCGACCGGCGACACCGATGTGGCGTGGGAGGCGGCGCGCATCCGGACCGAGATGATCCGCGAGGAGCTCGCGGCCGGCGCCGACTTCGCCGAGCTGGCCCGCCAGCACTCACGCGACGCCAGCGCCAAAACCGGTGGGGACCTGGGCACCCTCAGGCGGGGCGAGCTGGCCGGCGAGATCGAAGCCCAAATCCTGGCGCTGGGGGAGGGGCAGGATTCCACCCCGTACCGCTCCGCGTTGGGCTACCACCTCTTCCGGCTCGAGACCAAGGAGACCCTGGAGGGCGATGCCTTGCGGCGCGCCCGCCAGCAGGTCCGCGAGATCCTGTTCCGTCAGAAGTATGAGTCCCGGCACGAGGCGTGGATCAAGGAAATGAAGCAGCGCGCAATCGTCGAGGTGCGCATGTGAAGCGATCCAGGAAGAAATTCGTTGACAGCATGGCGTGGTGGTGCGAGGATCATCTGGCACCGTGTTGTCCAGCCCCGCAGATCTGCGCCACATTCAACCGTTAACCTCATGACGGCAGCGAACGCCGTCCCCGGAGCCCTTTGATGAGCGCCCGCCGAGACCGAGTCCAGGGAAATGCGACGACGGAAGCAACCCAGACGGGTGGTGGCCTGAATCTCTCCGAACTCAAGGAGAAGACCATCGCCGACCTGAACACGATCGCCCGCGAGATGAACGTGCAGAACACGGGCGGTCTGAGGAAGCAGGAGCTCATCTTCAAGATCCTCCAGGCGCAGGCCGAGAAGGATGGCCTGATCTACGCCGAGGGAGTCCTGGAGGTGCTGCCCGACGGCTTCGGGTTCTTGAGGGCCCCCGACTACAACTACCTGCCGGGCCCGGACGACATCTACGTGTCGCCCTCGCAGATTCGCCGCTTCGACCTGCGCACCGGTGATACCGTCTCCGGCCAGGTCCGTCCCCCCAAGGACTCTGAGCGCTACTTCGCCCTGCTCAAGGTGGAGTCGATCAACTTCGAGCCACCCGAGCAGGCCCGGGACAAGATCTTCTTCGACAACCTCACCCCGCTCTATCCCATGGAGCGGCTCCGGCTGGAGTACGACGCCGAGAACCTGACGACCCGGGTGATGGACCTCCTGACCCCGATCGGCAAGGGGCAGCGCGGCCTGATCGTGGCCGCGCCCCGTACCGGCAAGACCATGATGCTGCAGTCCATCGCCCACGCCATCGCCAAGAACCATCCCGAGGTCTACCTCATCGTCCTGCTCATCGACGAGCGGCCCGAAGAGGTGACCGACATGCAACGGACCGTGAAGGGGGAAGTCATCTCCTCGACCTTCGACGAGCCTCCCCAGCGCCACATCCAGGTGGCCGACATGGTCATCGAGAAGGCCAAGCGACTGGTGGAGCACAAGCGTGACGTGGTGATCCTGCTCGACTCGCTCACGCGTTTCGCCCGCGCCCACAATGCGATCATCCCCTCGTCGGGGAAGGTGCTCTCGGGCGGTCTCGACGCCAACGCCCTGCAGCGACCGCGCCGCTTCTTTGCCCAAGCCCGGAACATCGAGGAGGGGGGCTCACTCACCATCATGGCCACGGCAATCGTGGACACCGGGAGCCGGATGGACGACGTGATCTTCGAAGAGTTCAAGGGTACCGGCAACATGGAGGTGCATCTCGACCGCCGGCTGATGGACAAGCGAATCTTCCCGACCATGAACATCGAGCAGTCGGGCACCCGCAAGGAAGAGCTGCTGTTGGAGAAGGACGAGCTGCAGAAGGTCTGGCTGCTCCGCAAGGCGCTCTCCCAGCTCAACCCCGTGGAGGGGATGGAGCTGCTCCTCGACAAGCTCAAGCTCACCCGCACCAACAAGGAGTTCCTCGCCTCGATGCACTCGATGGGGTAGCCCTCGGCGGCGCCCGGGCCGGGCTTTTGGCGATTGCCCGGGAGGGTGGTATCCTTGGGCGTTCAAGGAGGTAGGCCGTGAAGGCTGGCATTCATCCGGAGTACGTCGAGACCACGATCACGTGTGCCTGCGGGGAAGTCATTCAGACCCGTTCCACCAGGCGCGACATCCGGGTGGAGATCTGCTCCAAGTGCCATCCCTTCTACACCGGCAAGCAGAAGATCGTCGACACGGCGGGCCGGGTCGAGCGCTTCCAGCGCAAGTACAAGCGGCAACCTGTGCCGACCACCTGAGCGTGTCGTCGGGCCGGCCCCGGGCCGGGTGAGCCACGATGCTGTTTGACAAGCTCCGTCAGATCGAGGAGCGCTCGGAGGAGTTGGCCCGCGCTCTGGCCGATCCTCGCGTCTACGGTAACCCCTCCGAACTGGCCCGCCTCCGCAAGGAGCACGCCGAGACCGCGGAAATCGTCGAGCGCTTCCAGGAGTATCGCGAGGTCCTGCGCCGGCTGGGCGAGGCGCGACATCTGCTCGGTGAGGATGGCGACCGCGAGCTCCAGGAGCTGGCCCAGGCCGAGGTCGAGGAGCTGGACCGGAAGCAGACTGACCTCGAGACCGAGCTGAAACGGCTCCTTGTTCCCCGGGACCCCAACGACGACAAGAACGTCTTCGTGGAGATCCGCGCCGGTGCTGGCGGTGACGAGGCCGGGCTGTTCGCGGCGGATCTGGCCCGGATGTACACGAAGTACGCCGAGCGCCAGCGCTGGAAGGTCGAGGTCATGGACTCGAGCGCCACCGGTGTCGGCGGCCTCAAGGAAATGATCCTCTTCGTCCAGGGCCGGGGCGCCTGGAGCCGGCTCAAGTACGAGCGCGGTGTCCATCGGGTGCAACGGGTGCCGGTCACCGAGTCGGCCGGCCGGATCCACACCTCCACCGTGACCGTGGCCGTCCTGCTGGAGGCGGAGGATGTCGAGATCAGGGTGGACGAGAAGGATCTCAAGGTGGACGTCTATCGCTCCTCCGGTCCCGGAGGCCAGGGTGTCAACACCACCGACTCGGCCGTGCGCATCACCCACCTGCCTACCGGGCTGGTAGTGACGTGCCAGGACGAACGGTCGCAGATCAAGAACCGGGCGAAGGCGCTGCGCGTCCTCAAGGCCCGCCTGCTCGAGCGCGCCCAGGAGGAGCAGCAGGCCGCAATCGCCGCCGATCGCCGGAGTCAGGTGGGCACCGGTGAGCGCAGCGAGCGTATCCGTACGTACAACTTCCCGCAGACCCGGGTGACGGACCACCGAATCGGGTTGACCCTGCATCGGCTGCCCGATGTGCTGGAAGGCGATCTCGACGAGATCATCGACGCGCTGGCCGCGGCGGAGCACGCCGAGCGGCTCGAGCGAGTGTCGCCATGATGGGGGCGGCAACGGTGGCCCGGCTGCTGGAGGCCGCGACCGTCCGGCTGGCGGCGGTGGGCGTCGACACCCCGCGAGTGGACGCCGAATGGCTGCTGGCCGGCCTGCTCGGGGCCCGCCGCGTGGACCTCGGGCTCCTCCTCGGACAGGAGCCGGACCCGGGGCTTGTCACCCGGTACGAGGCGACGATCGAGCGCCGGCGGGCCCGTGAGCCCCTGCAACGGATCCTCGGCTGGGAGGGCTTTCGCGGACTGCGTGTGAACCTGGGACCCGACGTGCTCGTGCCCCGGCCCGAGACCGAGGTCCTGGTCGACCTGGCCCTGGCCCTGCTCCCCGCGCCCCGCGGGGGGCTGCGTCCCGTCGTCATCGATGTTGGCACCGGCTCGGGGTGCGTGGCCTGCGCCATCGCTGCCGAGCGAGCCGACGTTCAGGTGATCGCGACCGACACGTCTATTGGCGCGCTGCGCGTGGCCCGGGACAACGCCCGTCAATTGGGGTTGGGTCAGGTTCACCTCGCCGCCGCCGACTTGATGACGGCCGTGGCGCCAGGCGCTGCCGATCTGGTGGTCTCCAACCCTCCCTACTTGCCCACCGCTCTGCTCGAGACCCTGGCGCCCGAAGTGCGAGATCACGAGCCCCGAGTGGCGCTTGATGGTGGCCACGACGGACTGCGCGCGCTGGCCGGGCTGGTGAGGGACGCCAGGCGGGTTCTCTGCGCGGGCGGAGCCCTCGTCGTCGAGACGGCCGGGCGGTTGCAGGCCAGCCGGGTGAGGGAACTCATGGCTGACACTGGCTTCGTCGACGTCCAGGGCCAGCGGGATCTGGCCGGTGTCGATCGTTTCGTGTCCGCCCGCGCAAGCCTCTCTCGGGGAGGTTTCGGAGGGGGCCGTCGGGGCCCCCTCCGAGATGCTTGATGCCGGCCCGGCTGCTTGTCGAGGGAGGCGTACCACTCAGGGGGTCGGTCGCCGTCAGCGCCGCCAAGAACGCGGCGCTGCCTGCGCTGGCGGCCGGGCTGCTCACCTCGGAGCCGCTCACGTTCCCAAACGTCCCGGATCTTCAAGATGTTCACACCATGGTTCGCTTGCTGCAGACCCTGGGGGGGTCGGTCGACCGCCTGGGGTCCCGGGCCCGCGTTCGGGTCGAGCGCGTCGCTGGCGACGTCGCTGCCTACGAACTGGTATCGACGATGCGCGCCTCCGTCCTCGTGTTGGGTCCGCTGGTGGCCCGGCACGGTTCGGCCCGCGTCGCGCTGCCCGGGGGCTGCGCGATCGGCGTCCGTCCCATCGATCAACATCTCAAGGGGCTGGCCAAGCTGGGGGCGGAGATCGCCATCGAGAACGGCTACGTGGTGGCCCGGGCCAGCCGGCTCAAAGCTTCGCGCATCGCCACCGATCTCGTGACCGTGACGGGCACGGAGAACCTCATGATGGCGGCCACGCTGGCCCAGGGAACGACCGTCATCGAGAACGCCGCCCGCGAGCCCGAGGTCGTCGATCTGGCCCGCCTGCTGCAGGCCATGGGCGCCCGCATCGCCGGAGCGGGAACGCCCCGGATCGAAATCGAGGGTGTGTCGGATCTGGGCGGCGCCTTGCATTCGATCGTCCCCGATCGCGTGGAGGCGGGAACGTTGCTCGTGGCGGGGGCGATCACCGCTGGCGACGTGCTCGTCATCGGGCTCGTCCCCGACCACATCACGGCCGTGCTGGCCAAGCTCGAGGAGTGCGGGGTGAGCCTGGAGGTCGGGACCGATCGCGTGCGCGTGCGAGGCCCGGAGCGACCGCGCCCGGCCGACGTCACGACGAGTCCGTTCCCGGGCTTCCCCACCGACATGCAGGCGCAGCTGATGACGCTGCTCGGCCTCGCCGACGGCCAGTCGCGGGTGACGGAGACGATCTTCGAGAACCGTTTCATGCACGCGGCTGAGCTGGTGCGCATGGGAGCGCGGATCGAAACCGAAGGCTCCACGGCCATCATCCGGGGCGTGCCCACCTACCAGGGCGCTCCGGTCATGGCCTCGGACCTTCGCGCGTCGGCGGCCCTCGTACTGGCCGGGCTGGCCGCCGGCGGCCGGACGGAGATCTCCCGTGTCTACCACCTCGATCGCGGCTACGAGCGGCTGGAAGTGAAGCTGCGCGGGCTGGGCGCCCGCATCGAGCGCCTCCCGTGAGGGAGCGACTCACCCTGGCCCTGCCCAAGGGGCGCTTGCTCGACGGCGCCCTGGCGCTGCTGCGCGAGATCGGGGTCGACGGGGTCGAGGCCGAATCGCGCCGGCTGATCTTCACGGATCCGCGGCGCGGACTGCGGCTGCTCTTCCTCAAGCCGGCGGACATTCCGGCCTACGTCACCTATGGGGCCGCCGATCTCGGCATCGTGGGCAAGGACATCCTGCTCGAGCAGGAGCCCGACGTCTACGAGCCGCTCGACCTCGGCTTCGGATTCTGTCGGCTGGTGGTGGCCGAGCCCCGCGACCTGTGGGAGCGTGACGATCCCTCCAAATGGTCCTGGGTCAGGGTCGCCACCAAGTATCCGCGCATGGCCGAGCGCTACTTCTCCGAGCGCGGCGTGCAGGTGGAGATCGTTCGCCTGGACGGCTCCATCGAGCTGGCGCCCCTGGTCGGCCTCGCCGAGCGGATCGTGGACCTCGTCCAGTCGGGGGAAACTCTGCGGGCCAACGGACTGGTGGAGGTCGCCGAGATCGCCCGCTCCACGGCTCGGGTGATCGTCAACCGGGCCTCGATGAAGACCGAGTATGCCGCCGTGACCGGGCTGGTCGACGAGCTGCGCAGGCGCACGGTGCCGGTGTCGGCCCCTTCGGGCTCCCGGCCATGATTCGCACCCTCGACGCCCGTCATCTGGGCCTCGCCGCGGTGGTCCGGGAGCTGGCCCGCCCCCCGGCGGCGTACGATCCCCAGATTCCACGTGTCGTCGACGAGATCCTGCGCGCCGTGCGCGAGCGGGGAGATGCCGCGCTCCTGGAGCTGAGCGCGCGCTTCGACCGGCTGAGCGTACCGACGGTGGCCGAGCTGGCGCTCTCCCGCGGTGAGCTCGAGGCGGCGGAGCGTGGCCTCGACCCCGCTGTGCGCGCCGCCCTCGTGTATGCCGCCGAGCGCATCGAGCGCTACCACGCGGCGGCCCTGCCGAAGGCCTGGCGCTTCACCGACGAGCATGGCTCGATTCTGGGGCAGGAGGTGCGAGCGCTGGAGCGGGTGGGCATCTATGTGCCTGGCGGCCGTGCCACCTATCCCTCGACGGTCTTGATGACTGCCGTGGTCGCCCGTATCGCCGGCGTACCCGAGATCGTCCTGACCACCCCGCCGGGACCGGACGGGCGCGTCGACCCCATTGTGCTCGCGGCGGCGTGCCTGGCCGGGGTGACCGAGGTCTGGCGTCTGGGCGGGGCCCAGGCCATCGGGGCCCTGGCCTACGGCACGGCAACGATCCGGAAGGTCGACAAGATCGTGGGGCCCGGCAACCTCTACGTGGCCCTGGCCAAGAGTCGGGTGTTCGGCGAAGTGGGCATCGACATGGTGGCCGGGCCGAGCGAGGTCCTCGTCATCGCCGACGATCACGCGGATCCCGAATGGATCGCCGCCGACATGCTGGCCCAGGCCGAGCACGACCCCATGGCGCGGGCCGTGCTGGTCACCGACGCGCCGGAGCTGGCGGCCCGGGTGGCTCGGGCGCTCGGCCCCCAGCTCGGCCGACTGGCTCGCAGGGACATCGCCGCCGAGTCCCTGCGGACCCACGGCGCGCTCGTCCTGGTCGGCAACCTCGAAGAGGCCGCCGAGCTGGCCAACCGGCTGGCCCCCGAGCATCTCGAGCTGCTGGTGCGCGTGCCCCAGGCGCTGTTGCCCCGCGTCCGCCACGCCGGAGCGATCTTCGTCGGCGGCCGGACCCCGGAGGTGGTGGGCGACTACGTGGCGGGCCCCAGTCACGTGCTGCCGACGGCAGGCACCGCACGCTTCGCATCGCCGCTGGGGGTGGAGGACTTCGTCAAGCGGTCGAGCGTGATCGAGTACTCGGGCGCGGGCCTGCAGGCCGCGTTGGGGCATCTGAGAACGCTGGCCGATATCGAAGGCCTGGGTGGGCACCGAGCAGCCGCCGACGTTCGGGCCGGGGGAGAGGGCAGATGAGTCGAGCGCCGCGGCAGGCCCGTGTGGAACGCAAAACCAAGGAGACCGAGGTGGCGATCAGCCTCAACCTTGACGGCACCGGGGCCGCCAAAGTCGGCACTCCGATTCCCTTCTTCAGCCACATGCTGGAGGCATGGGCCAAGCACGGGCTCATGGACCTCACGGTGGAGGCCAGCGGGGATGTCGAGGTGGATATCCACCACACCGTGGAGGATGTGGGCATCGTGCTGGGGCAGGCGCTTCGCGAGGCCTTCGGCGACAAGCGGGGGATCGTCCGCTACGGGACCGCGTTCGTGCCCATGGACGAGGCCCTCGTCGCGGCCGCCGTCGACATCTCCGGCCGTCCCTACCTCGTGTTCAACGTGCCGGTGGCCCGAACCCGGGTCAGCAATTTCGATCTGGACATGCTCCAGGAGTTCTTCCGAGCGTTCGCCTTCAACGCCGAGATCACCTTGCACGTGACCATGCACTACGGCCACAACCTGCACCACATCACGGAGGCCGTGTTCAAGGCGGTGGGACGGGCGCTGGCCGAGGCCAGCCGGATCAACCCCCGCATCGCCGATGTGCTGCCCTCGACCAAAGGCCGACTGTGAACGCGGTGGTGCGAGCCGCAGCCGAAGGCGAGGCGAGCCTGTGAACGCGGTGGTGCGAGCCGCAGCCCGCAGGGGGAGCCGCAGCCCTGAGGCGAGGCGACCGATAACCATCGAGGCGATTCTGTGATCGCGATCGTCGACTACGGCCGCGGCAACCTGGGCTCCGTGGAGAAGGCCTTCCAGCGCGTTGGTGTGCCGGCTACGGTGACCCAGGATCCACGCGTGGTCGACGAGGCGGCGGCGGTGGTCCTGCCCGGCGATGGAGCCTTCCACGACGCGATGACGAATCTCGAGGCGCTGGGGCTGCGGGCTGCGCTGATGCGCGCACTCGATGGACGCCGTCCCTTTCTGGGCATCTGCCTGGGCTATCAGCTGCTGTTCTCGAGCAGCGAGGAGTTCGGCCAGGGGCGAGGGCTGGATGTCATTCCCGGCGCAGTCCGCCGCTTCCCGACGGGCCAGAAGGTGCCGCACATGGGCTGGAATCGCGTCCGCGACGGCGCCGGGTTGCGGCTGTTCGAGGGGATTCCCGACGGCGCCCATTTCTACTTCGTGCATTCCTACTATCCGGTTGTAGCGGGGACCGCGAGCTCGGCTGAGATCGAGGGTGGGCTGCCCCAGGTGCGCATGACTCCGCAAGCCCGCTCTGAAGTCGCCGCTGATACTCTGCAGGTGGCCTGGTGCGAGTACGGGGTCCGTTTTGCTGCCGCCCTGGAGCGCGGACGGATCTTCGCCACGCAGTTTCACCCCGAGAAGAGTCAGCGCTGGGGGTCACGGCTCCTGGACAACTTCGCCGCGTTCGTGAAGAGCGGCGGATGATCGTCATTCCAGCCGTCGACATCCGCGGCGGCTGCTGCGTGCGCCTGCGCGAGGGCCGGGCCGACCAGGAGACGGTGTTCTCCCCGGACCCGGTGGCCGTGGTCCGCCGCTGGGTCGAGCTCGGCGCCGAACGCCTGCATATCGTCGATCTCGACGGGGCCCTGGGCGGACCGCGGCAAACGGAGGTCGTGCGCCGAGTCATCGACGCCGCCGGATCAGTCCCCGTGCAGGTTGGGGGAGGGCTCCGCGACGACGGGCTCGTCGCGGCGATGTTCGAAGCCGGGGCCCGCTGGGTCGTGCTGGGCACCCGGGCCCTGGACCCCGCCTTCCTGACCGGGGCCTGCCAGAGGCATCCGCAAGGCATCATCGTCGCCGTCGACGGGCGTGGCCCGCGCGTGGCAGTCAAGGGTTGGACCGAAGTCGCTGACGTGACGGTGGTCGACCTGGGCCAGCGGGCTCGGGCCGCCGGGGCTGCCGCGCTCCTGTACACGGACGTCAGCCGGGATGGGACCGAGCAGGGGCCGAACGTGAAAGACACGGCGGCGCTGGCCGGGGCCGTCAGCATGCCGATCCTCGCCTCGGGCGGCGTGTCGAGCGTCGACGATCTCAGGGCGCTTGCCGGCATTCCCGGGGTCGAAGGCGTGGTCGTCGGCCGCGCGCTCTACACCGGGGCCATCGATCTCCGCCAGGCGCTGGAAGCCGTCTAGGATGCTGGCCAAGCGGGTCATCCCCTGTCTGGACGTGAAAGATGGGCGCGTCGTCAAGGGAGTGCGGTTCATCGATCTCCGCGACGCCGGCGATCCGGTGGAGGCGGCGTTGGCCTATGACGCCCAGGGGGCCGACGAGCTCGTCTTTCTGGACATCACGGCCTCCCACGAGGGCCGGAAGATCATGCTCGATGTCGTGGCCCGTACGGCCGAGGGCATCTACATGCCGCTCACGGTCGGCGGCGGCATTCGGGGGATTGCCGACGTGCGGGCGTTGCTCCGCGCGGGCGCCGACAAGGTGTCGCTGAACACCGCGGCGCTGGAGCGTCCGGAGCTCATCCGGGAAGCGGCCGAACGGTTCGGGAGCCAGTGCATCGTAGTGGCGGTCGACGCGCGCCGGGCCCCGATCCCCGGCCCTGGCC
>JBOHPM010000060.1:0-11070 GCA_050731715.1 Candidatus Rokuibacteriota bacterium | reverse complement strand
GTCCCAGCCCCAGAGCGCGGCGGCCCGGCCGCGCAGGTCGCGGGCCGGCGGCGCCTGCAGCACGGCTCGCGGCCCGTGGCTGGCCCGGAAGTGGACGTCGGGATGGGCGAGGACCAGATGGGTGAGCAGCCGCAGGCAGGCGGCCAGCTCCGTTGCCGGCGCCTTGAGGAACTTGAGCCGGGCCGGGGTGTTGAAGAAGAGGTCGCTCACCTCCACGGTCGTGCCCGGCTGGGCGGGCACGGTCAGGCGCTGCGTGATCTCCCCGCCGGCCCCCGTCACCCGAAGCCCGTCGGGCGTCTGCCGCGCGCGGCTGACGATGATGAAGCGTGAGACCGCGCAGAGGGCGGGCAGGGCCTCGCCGCGGAAGCCCAGCGTGGCGATGGCGTCGAGATCCTCGTCGGTGACGAGCTTGGAGGTCGCGTGGCGCTCCAGCGCCAGCAGGACCTCCTCGGCGGTCATTCCCACCCCGTCGTCGGTGACGCGCACCAGCGTGGCCCCACCGTCGCGCAGATCCACGGTGACGGCGCGGGCCCCGGCATCGAGGGCGTTCTCGACCAGCTCCTTGACGGCCGAGGCCGGGCGCTCGACCACCTCGCCGGCGGCGATCTTGTTGACCAGATGGTCGGGAAGCTTCCGAATCCGGCTGGTCATTCGCGTGTCCCCATCTCACCCAGCCTCCCCTGCCACTTGGCCAGCAGGTTCAGCGCCTCGATTGGCGTGAGGTGGGCCAGGTCCAGGTGCGCCAGCTCCTGCCGGAGGGGATCGCCCGCCGGGGTGAAGAGGCCGAGCTGGACGGCATCGTGAGCGTCCGCCGTGCGCTGGCCGGCGGCCTCGAACTCCACGAGCAGCGCCCGGGCCCGGGCGATGACGGGCGCCGGCAGCCCGGCCACGCGAGCAACGTGGATGCCGTAGCTCCGGTCGGTGCCGCCCGCTCGGACCTTGTGCAGGAAAATGATCTCCTCGTTCCACTCGCGCACGGCCACGTGGAAGTTCCGCACCCCGGCGCGCCGATCGGCAAGCTGGGTCAGCTCGTGGAAGTGGGTGGCGAAGAGCACCTTCGTCCCCGCGCGTTCGTGCAGGGCCTCCACCACCGCCCAGGCGATGGCCAGCCCGTCGAACGTGGAGGTTCCCCGCCCGACCTCGTCGAGGAGCACCAGGCCCCGCGCGGTGACGTTGTTGAGGATGTTCGCCGTCTCCACCATCTCCACCAGGAACGTGCTCTGCCCGCGCGCCAGATTATCCTGGGCCCCGACGCGTGTGAAGATCCGGTCGACGACGCCGATCCGGGCCTCGCGGGCGGGCACGAAGGCTCCCAGCTGGGCCAGGATGACGATGTGCCCGGTCTGGCGGAGGTAGACGGACTTCCCCGACATGTTGGGCCCGGTGAGGATGACGATGCGGGTGTCGGGATCGAGGGCGACGTCGTTGGGGGTCACCCGTTCCCCGGCCCGTGCCTCGAGCACGGGATGACGGCCATCGACGATAGTCAGGACGTCACTGTGATCCACCAGTGGCCGGACATGGCCTCGCGTCTCGGCCACCTCGGCCAGCGCGGCCAGGACGTCGAGGCGGGCCAGGGCCCGCGCGGTGGCCAGCAGTTCCGCGGCCCGGCCTGCCACCCGCCGGCGGACATCCTCGAAGAGCTCGTACTCGAGACGGCGCCGCCGCTCGTCGGCCCCGAGGACCGTGGCCTCGTACTCCTTGAGCTCGGGCGTGACATAGCGCTCGGCGCCGGTGAGGGTCTGGCGGCGGATGTACTCGGCGGGTACCCGCCCGGTCTGGGCGTGCGTGACTTCGATCCCGTAACCGAAGACGCGGTTGAATCGCACCCGCAGGGTGGCGATGCCCGTGCGGGCCCGCTCACGCTCCTCGAGCCCGGCGATCCACTGCCGCGCCTGGCGCGCGTCCCTCACGATGGCGGCCAGCGCCTCGCTCCAGCCCTCGCGGATCAGGCCGCCGTCGTGGAGCGTCAGGGGCGGCTCGTCCACGAGAGCCTCTCGCAACAAGGCCCGGAGGTCCTCGAGCGGCGTCAGCTCGTCTCGCGCCGTGTCTACCGCGGGCGCGGGGACCGCGGCGAGGGCGGCGCGGATGGCGTCGATGGGCTCCAGGCTCGCTCGCAGGCCCACCAGGTCGCGGGCGTGGGCCACACCCAGCGTGGCGCGGCTCGTGAGGCGCTCCAGGTCACCGATGCGGGCCAGCAGCGTGCGCAGGCGGTGGCGCGCGGCCGGCGCCTCCACCAGTGCCGCCACCGCGGCCTGACGCTCGGCGATGGCCTCCGGGTCGAGCAAGGGCCGGAGCAGCCACTGGCGCAGGAGCCGGGCGCCCATGGGCGTGGCCGTCTCGTTCATCACGCCCAGGAGCGAGGCTCGGGGGGCCCCGTCGCGCGACTCGATGATCTCCAGGGTCTCCACGGCAGTCTGATCGAGCACCATGGCGTCGGCCGTGGACAGACGCTGGAGCCTCGTCAGATGGCCGAGCCGCTCGCCCTGCGTGGCCCGAACATAGGCCAGCGCCCCCGCGGCCGCGCCCAGCCCGATCGTCATGTCGCCCACCCCGAACACCGCGAGCGACGGGATGCGGAAGTGGGCCGTGAGCTCGGCAGTAGCGCGACGCGGTGCGAAGGATGTCGGATCCCAGAACGTGAGCACCGCGCCGCGGGCCTCCAGCCGGGCCACGACCTCGCGGGCCTCGCGCAGCGATTCCGGCATCACGATCTCGGCGGGCCGGCGCAGCAGGGCCGCCTCCAGCACGGCCGACTCGGCGCCCGGGTCCTCACCGACCCAGAAGTCGCCGGTGGAGACGTCGAGCAGGGCCACGCCGGTCCCCTCGCGGCCGTGGGCCACGGCCAGCAGGAAATTGTTGGTGGCGCCGCTCAGGTACGCGGTGTCGGTGATGGTCCCGGGCGTGATGAGGCGCACGACTTCACGGCGCAGGAGCTTGCGACCCTGGCCGGGCGCCTCGAGCTGCTCGGAGATCGCGATCTTGCGGCCAGCCTGGACGAGCCTGGCGATGTAGCCCTCGGCGGCGTGATGAGGGATGCCCGCCATCGGCGCGCCCTGGCGCGCCGTCAGCGTGATCCCGAGCAGGCGCGCGCCCTGCTCGGCGTCCTCGAAGAACAGCTCGTAAAAGTCGCCCAGGCGGAACAGGAGCAGATAGTCGGGGAAGCGCCGCTTGAGCTCCCGATACTGCCGCATCATGGGAGTCAGCCCCACCGGCGGCTCAGCCACGGAGCTGGCTCCGCAGCCGTTCCCAGGTGGTCTCCAGGGATTCGGGCAGCACCCGTACCTCGCCCAGCACCGGCATGAAGTTGGAGTCGCCGCGCCAGCGGGGGACGACGTGGACGTGTAGATGGTCCTCGATCCCCGCGCCGGCCACCCGGCCCTGATTGAGGCCGATGTTGAAGCCCTCGGCCCGATACTCCGCCGTGAGGGCCGTCGTGGCGCGGGCCACCAGGCCCATCATCTGCGCCAGCTCCTCGGTCGTTGCATCCCCTACCGTGCCGACGTGGCGATCGAGCACGGCCATGAGGTGTCCCGGCGTGTAGGGGTAGGCGTTCAGGATGAGGAACGCCCCTGGGGCGCGGAGCAGGACGAGGTGTTTCGGGTCGTCGTTAGCCCCGAGGGCCTGGCAGAAGATGCAGCCGGTGGAGGGCACGGACCCGCCGACGTAGGCCATGCGCCACGGCGCCCAGAGGCGCTTCACGCCGCTGGCTCAGGTGTTGACGAGCTCGCGCAGCCGCTTGCCGACCTTGAAGAAGGGAACGCGCTTATCGGGGACGTCGACGCTGCTGCCGGTCTTGGGGTTCCGCCCTTTGCGGGAGTGGCGCTGGCGGATGCGGAAGCTGCCGAAGCCCCGTAACTCCACCTTGTCGCCCTTGACGAGGGCGTCCGTGATGTTGTCGAAGACCGTGTTGACGATCGTCTCGGTCTCTTTCTTCGTCAGGTTCGCGACCTTGGAGACCTCGTCAATCAGTTCGGCTTTGGTCATCGTCCACCCCGTCCCGCATCGGGACCGATCGAGAACTCTTCGCGAACGTAGCACGCAGGAATCGAGAATGTCAAACAGACTAAGGAGTTAGACCCCATAGCGCCGAGGCGTCCGAACGGTGACATCGAGAAAAGCATCGGTGTTACGGTGGTTTTGCCGTCACTTGCGTTGCCGGCACTCGAGGTTCGCCCCGATGGGGGCCTGTCAGTCCATCAGATACAACGGCGTCTTGAACACCGGCAGCACCGGCACGATGAGCTGGCTCGTCGCCAGACCGAGCTGGCTTCGGAGCAGGTCGAAGATGGACAGACGCCGCCGTGGCGGGACCACCCGCGGGGGAATCTCGAGCCCGGCCAGGGTCGCCGCGCCGTTGATAGCCTCCTCGAGGCCCCCCAGCTCGTCGATCATGCGCAGGCCCTTGGCCTGGGCTCCGGAGAAGATCCGCCCGTCGGCGAAGCGCTGCACAGCCCCCGGCTCGAGGCCGCGCCCGGCAGCCACGGCGCCCACGAATTGCCCGTGCACGTCGTCCAGCAGCGACTGTAGTACGCGGCGCTCCTCGGGTGTCATGGGGCGTGAGATGTTGCCAATATCCTTGAACTGCCCGGCCTTCACGACGACGTAGTCGACGCCCACCTTCTTCATGAGGTTCTCGAGGTTGGCCATCTGCATGATCACCCCGATGGAGCCGGTGATCGTCCCCGGGTTGGCGTAGATGCGGTCGGCGGCCACCGCGACGTAGTACCCCCCGGAGGCAGCCACGGCGCCCAGCGAAGCGACCACCGGCTTGCCCACCCGGCGCAGCCGCTGCAGGGCGTCGTGCAGCTCCTGGGTGGGGCCCACCACCCCTCCGGGGCTGTTGATGCGGATGACCACGGCCCGCACCAGGGGATTCTCGCGGTGCCCTTTGAGGTCGCGCAGGAGGTCCTCGACGTCGACGATGATGCCTTCCAGCTCGACCACCGCCACCCGAGCCCCGAAGCCGACGCTGCCCTCAGGGCCCCGCAGGGCCCCCGACACGACCAGCAGGAACAGCAGCACGACGGTCGCCCACAGGGCGAGGGTGACGCCGAGGACGGTGATCGGACGTGCCACCGCGCCCGCCCCTATTCCTCGGTGTCGTCGTCGTAGTCGTCGCGACTCTTGCGCTTGCCGCGCCGGCCCTGGGCCCGCCCCTCCTCCGACTGGCTCAAGTCCATCGCGTGGGCCAGCTCCTTGAGGCTGAGGCCGATCCGCCGCTCGTTGGAGTCGACCCGGATGACGAGCAGCGTGACCTCGTCGCCCACGTTGACGATCTCGTCGGGCCGGCTGATCGGGCGGTTGGCCATCTGGGAGATGTGGAGCAGGCCGTCGACCCCGGGCTCCAGCTCGATGAAGGCCCCGAAGTCGGTGAGGCGCACCACCTTGCCCGTCACCCGTGAGCCCATGGGATAACGCTGGGCCACGGTGACCCAGGGGTCGGGCTGGACCTGCTTGAGGCCCAGCGAAATGCGCTTGTTCTCACCGTCGATGTTGAGGATCTGGGTCTCTAGCTCCTGGCCCTTCTTGATCACCTCCGAGGGATGGCCGACCGATCGCGTCCAGGACATGTCGGAGATGTGGAGCAGGCCGTCGACCCCGGGCTCCAGCTCGATGAAGGCCCCGAAGTCGGTGAGGTTGCGCACGCGACCGGCGACGCGCTGGCCGACGATGTAGCGCTCGTCGATGGTCTGCCAGGGATCGGGCTCCACCTGCTTCATTCCCAGGGAGATGCGCTTGGCCGCCCGGTTGACATCGAGCACGGCCACGTCGACCTCGTCGCCCACGTTGACGATCTTCGATGGATGGCGCACGCGTCGCGTCCACGACATCTCCGAGACGTGTACGAGCCCTTCCACCCCGGGCTCGAGCTCCACGAATGCGCCGTAGTTGGTGAGGCTGACCACCCGGCCCCGGGCCTTCGTGCCGGCCGCGTACTTCTGCTCCACCTGCTCCCAGGGGTCCAGGGATTTCTGCTTGTAACCGAGGGACACCCGGCCCGTCTCGCGGTCGAAGTGCAGCACGACGACCTCGACCTGGTCCCCGACCTGGAAGATCTCCGAGGGATGCCCGACCCGGCCCCAGCTCATGTCGGTGACGTGCAGGAGGCCGTCGATGCCCCCGAGATCGATGAAGGCACCGTAGTCGGTGATGTTCTTCACCGTGCCGGTGAGGACCATGTCCTCGTGGAGGACCTCCAGCGTATGCTTCTTCTTCTCCTCGCGCTCCTCTTCCAGCACGGTCCGACGGGACAGCACCACGTTCCCCCGGCGCCGGTTGAGCTTGATGACCTTGGCCCGGATGGTGTGCCCGAGCAGCGCGTTGAGGTTCTTGACGGGCCGCAGGTCCACCTGGGAGCCCGGCAGGAAGGCCTTGACGCCCACGTCCACGGCCAGGCCGCCCTTGACTACCTCGACGACGCGGCCCTCCACGGGACTGCCCTTGTCGAAGGCCTGGGTGATGACGTCCCAGACCTTGATCTTGTCGGCCTTCTCCTTGGAGAGGACGATCAGGCCTTCGGCATCCTCCTTGGCCTCGAGGTAGACGTCCAGCTCCTCGCCCACCTCGGGCAGCTGGCCGGCCCGCTGGAACTCCTCGATGGGGATGGCCCCTTCGCTCTTGTAGCCGACGTCGACGAGGACTTCGGAGGGCCCGACATGGACGACGCGACCCCGCACCACTTCGCCCTCCTCGAACTCGGTGATGGCGGTGGTTCGGTACCAGTCCTCCATGCGCTCCTCGGGCGCGCCGGGCCAGTCCTCCTTTCGTGGGCCGCCGAGGGTACGACGCGGTTCATCCTTCTCCATACTGCCCACTCCTCCCCTGCATGGATTTGGACGGGGTCGAAGCTCCTCCCGCACCCACCCCGTCGCATGCTACTTCACGCGGTGACGCTGCGCACGGCTCTGCCGACTCCGCGGCGTCTTTGAGGCGCGCAATGGCCGCCATCATCGCCTGACTGGCGGCCTCGTAGGATTCCCTCTTCGAGCGAGCGTCGCCCTCGCCCCCGAAGCGCAGGGCGGGTCCGAACGCCACCGTGACTTTCGTGGGACGGGGAATGAGCCGGTCCCGTGGCCAGGCTCGTCCCGATCCCCGCACGTACACGGGCACCACCTGCGCCCCGCTCAGCACGGCCAGCATTCCCGCTCCCGGCTTGCCCGCCCGGAGCACGCCCTCCGGGCCACGGGTCCCCTCGGGGAACACCAGGAGGGCCCCGCCGCCCTCGAGTACGCGCAGGGCGATTCGCATCGCCGCGGGATCGGCGCCCTCCCGGCGCACCGGATGGGCGTTCAGCCGCCGGATGAGGCCCCCGAGCAGGGGAATCTCGAACAGCTCGGCCTTGGCCAGGAACGAAACCGGTCGCGGCGTCATCCCTCCGATCAGCGGCGGGTCGATGACGCTCGAGTGGTTGGCCACGAGGAGCACGGCGCCCGAACGGGGGACGTGCTCGCGGCCGCGCGCCTGGATGCGGAAGTACGGGCGCATGAAGGCCACCGCGCACGATCTCAGAATTGCGTACAGCATCGCTCGGCGATGTGCCGCATCATCGTATCGAGAACCTCGTCGATGCTCCGGTCGGTCGTATCGATCGTGATGGCATCTTCGGCGGGACGCAGCGGGGCCAGGGCCCGGCTCTTGTCCTGCGTGTCGCGCGCCCCCAGCTCGCCGTAGACGGCGGCGAACTCGCTGTCGACGCCGCGGGCGCGGAACTCGGCCTGCCGCCGCCGGGCTCGCTCGGCCAGCGAGGCGTCCAGGTAGAACTTGACGTCGGCCTCAGGCCACACCACCGTCCCCGTGTCCCGTCCCTCCAGAATCGCCCCACCCGCCGCGGCGAGGCGGCGCTGGGCCGGCGTTAGCTTGGCCCGGACCGCCTCGAGCATGGTGAGCGCCGAGGTCAGCACGTCGATCGGGCGGGTGCGGATCTCGTCGGTCACGTCGCGGCCGTTCACGAACACCCGCTGCTCGCGCAGATCGACCTCGACCGCCTCGAGATGCCGGCGCAGATCAGGAGTATCGCTGGCCTCGAGCCCCTTGTCGAGTACGCTCCAGGCCAGGGCGCGGTACATGGCCCCGGTGTCGATCAGACGGTACCCGAGCCGCCGGGCCAGAGCCCGGGCCGCGGTCGTCTTCCCCGCCCCAGCCGGCCCGTCGATCGTGACCACCAGCTCATGCTGCCCCCGCTTCATGGAATGCGCAGCCCGTCGCGCCGGGCCTTGATGCGGGCCAGGGCGGCGCGCAAGGCCGCACCATCGTCGGTGTCGAGCAGGCGGCTGAGCTCGGCGAGCGCCCGGAGAAACTCGCGGGTGCTGGCGGCCATGGCCTCTCGGTTGGCCAGGAAGATCGCCTCCCATACCTCGGGGTCGCCGGCGGCGATGCGCGTGGTGTCACGGAAGCCGCTGGCGGCGACGTCGAAGGCCGCGGGGTCGAGGCGCTCCACGGCGTCCACGAGGGCGCAGGCGACCAGATGCGGGAGATGGCTCACCGCGGCGACCGCCCGGTCGTGGGCCACGGGGTCCATCGTGAGCACGCGGCCGGCCCCCAACGCCTCCCAGAACGCCGCGACCGCTTTCACGGCGGCGGGCGCGCTGGCCTCGGAGGGCGTCACGATCACGGTGGCGCCGCGCAAGAGGTCGACCCGGGCCACCCCGTACCCGCTCTGCTCCGAGCCGGCCATCGGATGACTGCCCACGAACGGCCGTGGGAGGTCTGCCCCCAGACGCTCGGCGGTGCGGACGATCGCCGCCTTGGTGGAGCCGACGTCGGTCACCAGCGCGTCGGCCTCGAGGGCGGGCCAGAGCGTGCCGAGCATGCGCTCGATGGTCTGCACGGGAGTGGCCAGCACCACGAAGTCGGCGTCCCGGACACCGTCGACGGGGTCGGCCGTCGCCCGATCGAGCGTGCCGTCGCGGAGCGCGGGCTCGAGGCGCGTGATGTGGCGGCCGACCCCGACGATCTCGCGGGCGAGACCGTGGGCGCGCGCGGCCTGGGCGATCGAGCCGCCCAGCAGGCCCACGCCGATCACGGCCAGGCGCTGGATCACGCGGGGCCCTTCCTCAGCGCGGCCCGGAGCACCTTCACGAGGCGACGATTTTCCTCGGGCGTCCCCACCGTAATGCGCAGCGTGCTCTCCATGCCGAACGAGGTGAGAGGCCGGACGATGACGCCCTGGCGCAGCATCTTCTGGTAGATGTCGGCAGCGATCCGGCCCACGTCGACGAGGATGAAGTTGGCCCGGGAGGGTACGTACTTGAGGCCGAGAGACTTGAACTCGTCGTAGAGGTAGTGGCGCCCGGCCTCGATCATGCGGACGCATTCCAGCACGTGGGCCTCGTCCTCCAGGGCGGCCAGGGCGGCCACCTGGGCCAGCGAGTTCACGTTGAAGGGCTGGCGGATCCGGTTCATCAGGGCCATGGCGTCGGCGTCGGCGACGCCATAGCCGACCCGGAGCCCGGCCAGGCTGTTGGCCTTGGAGAAGGTGCGCAGCACGATGACCTTCCGGCCCTGCCGGATGTAGTTGAGGGCGTCCGGGAAGTCGGGACCCAGGGCGAACTCGATGTAGGCCTCGTCGAAGACGACGATGGTCCGCTCGGGCACCCGGTCCATGAAGTGCTCGACCTCGTCGGCGGTCACGATGGTCGCCGTCGGATTGTTGGGATTGGCGATGAACACGAGCTTGGTGAGGGCGTTGGTGGCCCGGGCCATGGCCTCGAGGTCGAGGCGGTAGTCCTTGAGCATGACCATGACCCGGATGCCGCCCGCGGCCTGCACGATCATGGGGTAGACGACGAAGGAGGGGTGGGGCACGATGGCCTCGTCGCCCGGCTTGAGAAATGCCCGCACCAGCAACTCGATGAGCTCGTTGGAGCCGTTGCCCAGGATCACCTGCTCCGCCGTCACGCCGTGCTTCTTGGCGAGGGCCTGGCGCAGATAGAAGCCACTGCCGTCGGGGTAGCGGTTCAGCGTGGTCAGCGCGGCGGTCAGCGCTTTCTGCACCCGGTCCGACGGCGCCCGGGGGTTCTCGTTCGACGCCAGCTTGATGGCGTCCGAGATCCCCAACTCCCGTTCCAGCTCCTCGATCGGCTTGCCGGGCTCGTAGGGCGCGATGCCCAGGATGTGCTCGTTGGCCAGTGACTCCCACTGCGTGGTCATGCAGTCTCCTTATCCGGCCGGGTAGGAGCCCAGGATCTTCACGAAGACCGTCCGCCCCCGGATCTCGTCGAGGGCAGCGGCCACCACCGGCGTGTCGCGGTGGCCCTCGAAGTCCACGAACATCACGTACTCCCAGGCCCGCACCTTGGCGGGCCGGGACTCGATCTTCGTCAGGTTGAGCCCCCGCTCGGAAAACGGCGCCAGCGCCCGGTGGAGGGCGCCGGCCTCGTTGCGCATCGCGAAGAGGATCGACGTCTTGTCTCGCCCGCTGGGGCCGGCGGCCCGGCGCCCGATGATCAGGAAGCGGGTAGAGTTGTTGGGATTGTCCTCGATCCGCGCCCGCAGCACCGGGACGCTGTAGAGCCGGGCCGCGAGCTCGGAGGCGATCGCGGCGATGGTGACGTCGCCCGCGGCCAGCTCGGCGGCGGCGGACGTGGAGGTGAACTCCTGGAGCGGCACCTCCGGCAGGTGGGCGGCCAGCCAGCTCCGACACTGCGCCAGGCCCTGGGGATGGGAGATCACGGTCTTGATGTCTTCCAGTCTGGGGGCCAGGGATAGCAGATGCTGGGTGATCGGCAGGTAGAGCTCGCCACAGATGACCGCGTCGGAATCGATGAGCCGGTCCAGGGTGATGTTGACGGCCCCTTCGGTGCTGTTCTCCACCGGGACGACGCCGTAGTCGACCCGTGAGTGCTCGACGTCGTCGAACACGTCGGCGATGGAGCGCGAGGCCACGTAGCCGACGCTGGCTCCGAAGTGTTGCAGAGCGGCCTGGTGGGTAAACGTGGCCCGCGGGCCGAGATACCCGACTGTCAACGGGGCCTCCAGCGCCAGGCACGCGGAGAGGATTTCCCCCCAGACGGCGCGCACGGCGGCCACCGGCAACGGCCCGGAGCTGGCGGCAGCGAGGCGGTTGAG
>JBOHPM010000059.1:0-11120 GCA_050731715.1 Candidatus Rokuibacteriota bacterium | reverse complement strand
GCCCCGAGCAGGCGAGCGAGCCCCATCCGCGGCTCGAGGTTGCGCAGCGTGAAGAGCACCGGCCGGGCCGGGGCCAGACCCAGCCGGCGCCGGGCGGCGGCCGGGTCGGCCGCGCAGAAGCGCTCCAGATCCACCCCACCCGGAATGCGCACGACCCGATCTCCACCGATGCGGTAGAGGGCCCACAGGAGCGAGGCCGAGAAGTCGCTCAGCACGTGGATCCGGGTGGCCCGCCTCAGGCTCGCCAGCTCCAGCAGCCAGAGCAGGGCGGCGCCCCCGCCGCCCAGCACACCCCCGAGGTGGCGTCGGCTCGTGCCC
This sequence comes from Candidatus Rokuibacteriota bacterium, assembly GCA_050731715.1. Taxonomy (GTDB): domain Bacteria; phylum Methylomirabilota; class Methylomirabilia; order Rokubacteriales; family CSP1-6; genus 40CM-4-69-5. Next base: position 10,802 of record JBOHPM010000059.1, on the reverse strand, counting down.
TGGCGCGACCAGAACTCCAGCGGGGCCGGCGAGTGGAACGTATAGAGGCTGGGCAGGCGGCGGCCGGCGGGAGAGGTCAAGGCTCCCAGCGCCGACAGCGGCTGGTGCAGATGCAACACGTCGGCGCCGTGGGTCGCCAGCTCGTCGACGACGGCGCGGCGGGCCCCCGTGATCGACGTCCGGACGAAGGCAGCCAACGACCGGCGTGTCACTGGAAAGTGACGAACGGCCACCGCCCGGTGCACAAGCGCGCCATCACGCTCGCCGTCCGGGGTGCGGCAGACGATCCGTACTCGGTGGCCGGCCTGCTGCAGCCGCGCGGTTTGCTCGGCCATCACGCGCTCGCCCCCGCCCCTCACGACGACCGGGGACACGTCGGCCACGACGAGAATCCTCACGGCCGGGCGCTCCAGGTCACGGCGCCGTCCAGGTAGTGACGCATCCAAAGCTCGGCCATCATCAGCGTCCACAACCGGTCGGCATGATTGCGCTCGCGAGCCAGGTGCTCGCGCGTGAGCGCTCGGACCGCGGCCGGCTCGAAGAGACCGCGGGCCTGCACGCAGTCGGTGGCCAGGAGATCGAGGAGCGCCGGGCGCAGCTCGGTCCGCAGCCAGCGGGCGAGTGGGATCATGAAGCCCTGCTTTCGCCGACGCAGGATGGGGCGCGGCAGCACGTCGGCGAAGGCCGCCTTCAGCAACCCCTTGAGCCGCCACCCCGGCAGCTTCTGGCTCGGCGCGATCCGCAGCGCCTGCTCGATGAGTCGGTGGTCGCAGAACGGCGCGCGCACCTCGAGCGAATGCGCCATGCCCATTCGATCGGCCATGGCGAGGAGGTCGTCGGACAGGTACGTGGCGAGATCTACCCGCCCGGCGCCGTCCACGGGGTCACCGTGACCGAACGCGGCGAAGGCGTGCCGCTGGTCGACATCCACGCGACCCGCCCAGCGGTCGCGAAGCGCGGGGGTGGCCAGGCGCGCCAGATCAACGTCCGCGAAGAAGCGGGTCCAGCCCAGGTAGCGCTCGAGCGGCGGCTCCAAACCTCCGTCGAGAAACCGCCGGCCCCAGCTTCCCCAGCCCCGGCTCGCCTCCGATTCGGAGATCAGGCTCCGGCCCACCGCGGCGCCCAGCATCCGCAGGCCCTGCGGTAGGCGGGCGTAGTGCTGGGACAGGCGCAGGCCGAGATAGCGCGGATAGCCGGCGAAGGTCTCGTCACCGCCGATGCCGGACAGCGCGACCTTGACGTGTCGCGCGGTAGCCTGCGCAACGACGTAGGTCGGCACCGCCGACGAATCGGCGAACGGCTCGTCGAAGTGATCGACGATCCGGGGCAGGAGCTCGGCGGCGGCGGGCTCGAGGATCTCTTCGTGGTGATCGGTCTCGAAGCGCTGGGCGACCAGCCGGGCATAGGGGAGCTCGTCGAACCCCGACGCCGACGGCCCGAAGCCGACACTGAAGGTCGCGATGCGCCGCCCGGTCACCTCACGCATGGTGGCGACGATGGCGCTGGAGTCGATGCCGCCCGACAGAAAGATGCCGAGCGGCACGTCGCTCTCCAACCGCAGGCGCACGGCTTCCCGCAGCTCGTGGCGGACGAGCGCCGAGAGGGCCGGCGTGGGCAGCCGCTCCGCGGTCCCCGCGGCGCCGTCGGGGAGGGCCCAGTATCGGGCCAGCCTCAGGCCGTTCTCGTCGAGGACGGCGAGGTGGCCGGGAGCCAGCTTGGCAATGCCCGCGAAGATGGAGCGCTCGCGTGGCGTGTAGCCGAAGGCCAGATAGTGCCGGAAGGCGTCCCAGTCCAGCTCGCGGGCGATCGCCGGGTGGCAGAGCAGCGCCTTGATCTCCGAGGCGAAGAGCAGGAGCCCGCCCCGGTGCCAGTAGTAGATCGGCTTCTTGCCCAGGCGGTCCCGGGCCAGCAGGAGCCGGCGGCGGGCACGATCCCAGAGGGCGAAGGCAAACATCCCGCGCAACCGCTCGACGCAGGCGTCTCCGTACTCCCGGTAGGCCTCGATGATGACCTCGGTGTCGCTGCGCGTTCGAAACACGTGGCCACGGGTCTCGAGCCGGGCCCGCAGCTCTCGGTGGTTGTAGATCTCGCCGTTGAAGACGATCCAGGTGGTCTCGTCCGGGGTCGCCATGGGCTGCTGCCCGGTGGTGAGATCGATGATCGCCAGGCGGCTCAGGCCCAGCCCGATCCCGGGCTCCGTGTGGACGCCTTCGTCGTCCGGCCCACGGTGCTTGAGCAGACGTACCATGGTCCGCAGCAGATCGGGCGCCGCGTCCCCTACATAGCCGGCGATGCCGCACATAAAGGGGTTAGAGCCAGTATGGGGGACAGCGGGGGCTGGCGCCTAACTCAACATCGCCGGGAGCGGCGGTCCGGGTCGCTCACCCGACAGGCTGGCTCACCCTGGCTCCGCTCACCAACTCCGCGTAAATTCGGCGTGTTGCCGCAATGGACTGGCCGACGTCAAACGCCGCCACCGCGCGGTGCCGGCCGGCTTCGCCGAGCCGGCGGGCCAGCGCTGAGTCTTGAAGGAGGGTGACGAGCGCCCGGCCGAGCGCCCCGGGCTGGCCGGGCGGGACCAGCAGGCCCTGGCCCTCGTGATCGACCTGCTCGACGATGCCGTCGATGGTTGTCGCCACGATCGGCACCCCCAGCGCCATGGCCTCCAGGGTGATCATCGGGAAGCCCTCCAGCACGGAAGGCACGGCCAGGACATCGAGGCCTCTCAGCAGCGAGGGCACATCCGCTCGGAAGCCCAGCCAGTGAGCCCGCTCGGTGAGTCCCAGGCTCTCCGCCCGCGCCTGCAGCTCGCCGCGCAGGGGCCCGTCCCCGACGATGACCAGCCACGCGTCGGGCACGCGGCCCACCACCTCGGCCATGGCCGCCAGCAGGTGTGCGAAGCCCTTCTGCTCGACGAGCCGGCCCACCCCACCGACGAGCCGGGCGTGCGCGGGAAGCCCCAGCTCCCGCCGGAGCCGTCGGCCGTCCTCGCCGTTGTCCGAGGGCGCGAGGCGGTCGGTCTCGACACCGTTGTAAACGAGCGTCACGCGCGCCGGGGACACGCCCCAGCCCTCGACGAGCTGGCGCCGGAGGGCCTGCGAGACGGCGATGAAGCGGTCGACACGCGAGCGCGCCAGCCGATCGAAAAAGCGGTAGACGCAGGCGCGGAGGCGATCGACCGCGAAGCCGTCGACCGGCATCTGGACCGTCGAGACGAGCCGCACGGCGGGCACGGACCACGCCGCCATGCGCGCGAAGAAGTCGGCGCGAGCACCCTGGCTGTGCACCACGGCGAAGCGGGCGCTGCGCACGAGCCGCCACAGGCGGGCCATCGTCGTGACTGCCGCCCGGGAGCTCATGTCCACTCCCACGAACCTGGCGCCGGCGGCGCGGGCCTGGTCCTCGAAGGGGCCGCCGGGGTGGGCGGCGACACTCACGCTCCAGCCCTCATCGGACAGGCCCCGGATCAATTGCAAAAATCCGCGCTCGCCCCCGCCGAACTCGAGGTTATCGATCACGAAGAGGATCGCGGTCAGCCGGGCCATGGCCCCTTCGCTCCGCGCAGGGCGTCGCGCCCCGCGGCCAGGATCGCGCGGATCTCGTCACGAGCGAGGCCGCGATGGACGAGCACCGACTCCAGCAGCATGCGGGGGATCAGCGACACGCCGGAGGCGAGCCAGGCCCCCGGGTGACGGCGCCAGGGCAAGTGCCGGCGCAGGAGCAGGAGCTTGTTGCGAGCCAGGTAGTAGAGGCGCTCCGGGGCCCGGCGCTTGCCCGGCGGGACCTTGTGGCGAGCCACGGCGGCAGGCTCATAGCGGACCCGGTAGCCGCGCTGGACCAGGCGCAGGCAGAAGTCGACATCTTCGTGGTAGACGAAGTAGTCCTCGTCGAACCCGCCCACCGTCCGGAAGGCGTCCGGCCGAACGGCCATGGCGCAGCTGGTGACGAAGTCGCAGTCGGTGGCGGCGGGCGTCGGCGTCTCCCGGAGGCGGCCCAGCCGACGGTTGATCCAGCCGGCGCCGCTGAGATCGCGGCCGGGCGCCTCGTAGGCCACGATCCGAGCCCCCACGGCGCCCACGGCGGCGCCGTCGAGCGCCGCCAGCATCGGGCCCAGGATCCCGGGGCCGGGCACGGCATCGTCATCGAGGAAAAGCCAGGCCTCGCTGGCCGGCGAGGCCTTGGCGGCCAGCAGATTCCGGGCCGCGGCGGCCCCGAGGTTGTCGGTCGAGCGCAGGCAGGCTCCCCGCGCCAGGCGCGCCCCCCCGGACCGGAGCCAGTCATGCACGGCGGCCTCCGTGCCGTCGCAGGAACCGTTGTCGACGACGAGGACTTCCAGGCGGTCCGGCGGATAGTCGAGGGCGGCAACGCCGGCGAGCGTCTCCAGCACGTCGCGGCAACGGTCCCGGGTCACGATGAGGACGGCGACGCTCGGGGGCGAGGAAGCCCTCGTCACGCCTGCGTGGGCGCGCGCCGCCGGGAGCGCATCCACTGCACGGCTTCGAGCACGGCCTCGGGCCGGATCGCGAGGATGTCCTCGCCGGGCCCGACGACCGTGGTCAGGCGCACGCCGGGGCTGGCCGGTGGGTAGCGCAGGGGGGCGAAGCAGTCCGTGCGCCCGAGCAGCACGATGAGGTCCACGGCGATCCCGTCCAGGAAGTAGATCAGGTTGGCCGGGCCGGCATCGAGCCCGATGAAGAGGTCGGAGCTGGCGATGACCGACATGCTCTGGGCCACCGACAGCGTCCCCCGCGCGTCGAGGACGCGCGCGTCGGCGGGCAGCGCTGCCGTCTTATGCGCGTCGACCAGAATCAGCCGGCAATCGGGGATCGCCCGCAGCAGCGCGGTGATCAGCACGGCGAAGCGGGCGGCGCCCCACTCCTTGTTGAAGTCGTAGTAGCGCGCCGTGCCGATCTGGGTGTCCAGCGTGATGACGAAGCGGTCCCCGTCAGGGAAGGCCCGATCGATGAACGCGCGGCCGAAGGCCCGCTCGGGCTGAGTCCACACGAGGCGCGGCCGTCGGGCCAGCGGATTGCGGTCGTACCAGCCCCCCAGCGGATAGGGCAGGATCGCGTCGCACTCGCGGACGAGGTTGCGCGCGGCCAGGGCCCGCCGGATTTCCCAGGCCGGCGGGAAGGCCAGGCCCCAGCGCGAGGTCAGCGTCTGCTCACGCGTCCAGTCCTCGACGACGACGACGCGACGTACGCCCTCGATCCACCGACAGGCCTGCTCCAGTCCGGGCCGGACCAGGACCGAGACCTCGGCCTCGGGGATCCGGCCCCGCACGTAGCGGACGAATTCCCCGACGATGAACGGCACATCGCCGAGGCCCCGCACCCAGGCCGTGGCGAACCGCCGAACGCCCTGGCGTTCCGCGCGGCGAAGCAGCCGATCGACGTCGAAGAGTCGGAAGAGCGCGCCGCTGGGGATGTGCATGGCCTATGATAGGGCCGCGAATTCGATGCGGGTCCTGCTCGTCACGCCGCTCTTTTTCCCGTCACTGTCGGGCGCCGCCGTATACTTCGCCACCCTGAGCCAGATGCTGGTGCGGGTGGTGCCCAGCGCCCACGTGACCATCCTCACGCGCCGTGTGGCCGGGGCCCCGTGCCGAGAGCGGTGCGGGGCGGTGCGGGTCCTCCGCCTGCTGCCGGCCGCGGGCGTCCGCCGCACCCGGCTCGGCGAGCGCGGCGCGAGCCTGGCCACGGTCGTCGTCATGCTGCTCGTCTCCCTCGCTCTGCGCAGCGACGTCGTGCACTACCACACGCTCGTCTCCTATCGCGCCATCCACCGGCTGGCCCGGCTGTTCCGGGCACCCCTGGTAGGCGACATGCGGGACCTCGCGGCCAAGCACGAGGGCGCCGACCTCGCGCACTACGGGCACTGTAGCAGGCTGATCTGCGCATCCGAGAACATCCGTGACTACCTGCTGGCTGCGGGGTTTCCCCCCGTGCGCCTCGTCCACCTCCCGATTCCCTTCGTGCCGCCCCGGCCGGCCCCGCCGGACGCGGTGGTGGCCGCCCGGGTCCGCTACGGCGTGGGCGACCTGCCCTACGTCCTGTTCATCGGCGCGATCCTGCCCGCCAAGGGCGTCGGCGAGCTCCTGGCCGGGATGGCACTGGTGTGGCGTGAGCTGCCCACGCTCCACCTGGCGCTGGCCGGTCCCCTGACGCCCGAGGGCGACGCGCGCTTTGCGGGCGGGTTTCGGGACCACGTCGCGCGCGACGCGCGTCTGCACTACCTCGGTCCGGTCCCCCACGCGGACGTCCTGCTTCTGCTCCAGGCCGCCGAGCTCTTCGTCCTGCCCTCGTGGGCCGAGGGGCTGGGCCGCTCCGCGCTGGAGGCCATCGCACTCGGACGCAAGGCGATCCTGCCGCCGGGCGTGCCCGAGTTCGCCGCCGCCTGCCCCGAGGCCGTGCTCCCGGCGGTGACACCGACGGCCATCGCCGAACACATCGTGCGCACCTGGCGAGCCGGGAAGCCGCCCCCCTACCCGCTGGACCGGCACGACGCCCTTCGCATCGCCGCGGCCACGCTCGAGGTCTACCGGGGCGCTGGCGCTCAATCGCCCCATATCACCGGATAGCGTAGCCCTTCGATCCGTCCGAACTCACGGTCGAACCTCCGGTCGTAGTCTTCCGCCGCCAGCACGCGGTGCTCGGCCGGCGCGCTCGTATACACGTAGAACACGGCCACGCCGCCATGGGTCACCGTGGCCGCCAGGGTGTACGCGGTGGTGTCGACGCGGTGGCGATAGTCGCGCGTCACCGCCACGACGTCGACGGGACGGGATACGGGACGCCGGCCGGCGTCACCTCGCGCCTCGGGGGGCTGCAGCGTCGGGCGATGGAAATAGTACTTGCCCACGAACAGGCGGAGATCGGACAGGACCACGGACCCCGGTCGCGTCGAGGTGCGGATGAAGTAGCCCGCGGTCTTGGCCCCGTCGTTGCGGTAGGTCTCCCCGCCCCAGAGCCCGATGGGGTCCGCGGGGCCCAGGAAAGGCAGGCCGTAGACCCGGGAGGGGATCATCACCGCCGTCCATCCGATCAGCAGCGCGAGCACGATGACGGCCAGGCCGTGGGCCAGCGGGCGGGCCGCGGCCGAGACGTGCTCGGCGGCCTCGACGACGGCGGCGCAGCCCAGCACGAGCAAGGGCAGCAGCACCGGCGTGAGGTAGGCGTGGACCACGGTGCTGGCCGGATTCACCACGAGCGCGGCAGGTGCGCCGAACGCCACCGCCCAGAGGGCCAGCAGCAGGCCCTGGTCGCGACGTGCCAGGGCGATGATGCCGCGGGCCGCGCCCAGGATGAGCAGCAGCGACAGCGCAGGCCCGGAGTTCTCGACCAGGCCGGTCAGCACGGGCGTCACGTGCACCCCCGGGGCGACCTTGCCGGCGAGATAGTGTCCGATGAACCCGTAGGTCCCCCGCCCGGCCACCAGGAAGACGATGTGGACCACCACCAGCGGGGCCACGCTGAGGGCCGGCAGCGCCAGAACCTCGCGCCGCCAGAACAGGTCCCTCAGCGCCCGCGCCCGCGCGAGCGGCGATCCGGGGCTCGTCACGAACGGGTGCAGGCTCAGCAGCGCGACGCCACCAGGCGCCAGGTTATCCGACGGCAGGTACACGGCCAGGGCCAGGCCGAAGAGCCAGGCGGCGCGGCGCGTGCCCGTGTCCCGGTAGCGCAGGTAGGCGAGGATCACCACGATGAACAGGGTGGCGGCCAAGATCCACGCGGCGATCGTGCGCGACTGGGCAGCGTGGGAGGGCAGCACGGCCACCGCGGCGGCAGCGGCCAGGCCGACCGCCGGCGAGAACAGACGCCGGCCCAGGAAAAAGACCGGGATCGTGCTCAGCGCACCCAGCACGGCGAAGGGCCCGATCACGGTCGGCTCCCGGATCGCGATGCCCAAAGCCTGGGCGAGCTCCAATGGCCCCCAGGTGAAGAGCAGCACCGGATAGCCCCAGGGGAACGCGAACAGCCAGAACAGCTCGTGCAGCGCCCGGCCCACGCTCTCGGGGGCCACGAGCTCGTGCAGCTTCAGGCTGCTCAGGACGAACATCACCTCGTCCGTCCGCTGGAACGTGCAGTCCTCCCGCAAGAACAGGAGCCGGACCGCGAGGGCGAAGACGACCACCCCGGCCAGAGCCAGGCCCACTGGGGTCCGGCCCGGGCTCACCAGCCCGCCCGGGGCATCACGACGTGTCGGAGGAGCGCCTTCGGGGTCGACGGCCGAAACACGAGCCCCCCGTCTAGCCACCAGGCGTAGAGGGCCATCCGCACGAGCACGGCCGGTGCCACGGCGCCATGGAGGAGCGCGCGCTGGAACAGCTCCCGCCCGATCCAGGGGGCCAGCCCGCGCCAGCGGGCGGCGTCGGGCGCCCAGCATCGCCGGAACGCCGTGATCAGACGGTCGAGCAGCGGCGCCACGGCGCGCGCGGCCGGCGCGGCGCGGCCGCGGAGCAGGCGGAACAGGGCGTCGGCAGTGACAGGCTCGGGAACCAGCGCCGCGATATTGGCGCGCCGCACGCGATCTCCTTCGGCAGCCTGCGCATCGGGGTGGCGGCCGCTGATCCCTTCCGGGTTCGGGCGGTGTAGCACCACCGGCTCCGGCAGGTTGGCGGCGTCGTAACGGCCGAGCAGGCGGGAGACGAACGGGTAGTCGTCGACGAGCTGGTAGTCCTCGGGATACCCGCCCACGGCGAGGGCGGCCCGGCGCCGGAACAGGATCGTCGTGTTCGCCACCGGGCTCTGGTAGAGCGCCAGCCACCGCATCCGTGCCGCGTCGCACGGGTACTCGAACAGCCGCGCCCCGCTACGCATCACTCCGCCCACCAGGGCCACACCGGGGTGGGCGGTCAGGAACTGCACCTGGCGCTCCAGGCGCTCGGGCAGACATACGTCGTCGGCGTCGGCGCGGGCGATGAGCTCGGCCTGCGCGAGGGCCAGGGCCGCGTTCATCGTGCGCACCACGCCCTCGTGCGGCCGCGACACCACGCGCAGCCGGGGATCGGCGCACCGGCGAAGCACCTCCAGGCTCCCATCGGTGGAGCCGTCGTCGATGGCCAGCAGCTCGAAGTCCGTGAAAGTCTGGGCCAGCACCCCGGCCAGCGCCTCACGCAGATAGGGCTCGGCGTTGTACACGGGCATGACCACCGTGACCCGGGGCGACCGGCCGCCGGCGTCGCTCACGCGCGCTCCGCGAGCAGGGCTACGTCCCAGCCGAAGAGATTGAGGGGAAAGCGGCCCCCGAGCCAGAGATCCACGTAGCGCAGCGCGGGGAGCTCGATCCACCGGCGGAAGAGCAGCGCGTAGGTGAGGATCCGATAGGGCACGATGTAGAAGCCGTGGCGCCGGCGCGGACGGTACCCGGCGGCGCGCAGCTTCCGGGCCAGCGAGCGCGGCGTGTAGAACCGCAGGTGGGTCGGGTCCCAGCCACACCAGCCGGCCTCACCGCGCCAGCCACGGAAGTAGAGACTCTCGACGAGGAAGGTCAGCGAGAGCGCGCTCTGGGTGCTGACGAGCAGGCGACCGCCGGCGCGCTGGTGCCGGGCGAAGTCTTGCAGCAGCCCCTGATCGTCGGGCACGTGCTCGATGACATCCTTGGCGACGATCACGTCGAAGGTCTCGGCCGGCTGCCGGGCGAACGCGTCGCGGTCGACGAAGCGGCAGCGCTCGGCCACGCCGGCCAGCCGCGCGTAGTGGCTGGCCGTCCGGAGCACCGCGGCTTCGGCGTCGACGGCCAGCACCTGCGCCCCGCGCCGGGCGCACAGCACGGTGAAGGATCCCGCCCCGCACCCGTAGTCGAGGACACTCTGGCCCTCGAGCTCCGCGGGGAGCATCGCCGACATCACCTCGAGCTTGGTGCGGTTGAAGGGCCGCTGGCAGGATTCCAGATAAGCGGCCAGCGCGCGAGCGGGATCGTCGTCCCGGGCCCAGTGATTCGGCTCGTAGCGCAGCCGCTCCACATCAGGCGCTGGGCCCGGCACTAGTGTCCCGTTTTCGAAGTCATGTTAAGGACGGGACCGGGCCGGCGCCCGCGGGCCATCCGCCGCGCGATCGTTAACATGAGCTCAAAGACGGAACACTAGCGGTTCCGTGACCCGAAGCGGAGCACCGGGACGACCATGACGCCCCCGACGAGCCGGCGGATGGGGTCGGGAAACGCCGAGGCCGCTTCGCGCAGCCGGGCCACGTCCTCGCTCCCCAGGGCCCCGGTCAGTCGCAGCGCGATCGGGTAGCCGACGGCCAGCACGCCGAGGCTGAGGGCCAGGCCGGCAGCGTCGCTACCGGCGAGCCCCCAGGCGGGCAGCGCGGCCAGGCCGGCCGCGCCGAGCGAGCGCAGGAGCGTGCCCAGCGGGAAGCGAACCCCCAGCAGGCGCACCACGGCCACCAGCTGGGCCAGCACCGCGGCGAGCTGGGTGATCGTGTTCGCGACGGCGGCGCCCAGAGCGGCCCCGGCCGGAATCAGCAGCACGTCGAGGGCCACGTTGCCCGCGGCCAGGACCGCGAAGGAGCTGGTGAGGAACCGGAAGCGCTCCTTGTTCACGAGGATCGCGGCCGCCGGCTGGGCCAGCGCCACGGCGCCGGCCGACACGAGCAGGATGGCCAGCACCGGGGCCGCCGCCAAATACGCGGGGCCGAAGAGCAGACGCAGGGCCGGTTCCGCGAAGACGGCGCCGCCGACGACCAGCGGGCAGGCCGCCATGATCACGTAGCGCGTGGCCTGCACGAACGCAGTGGCGATCCGATCTTCGTCGCCCCGACCCTGCAGGTCGGCAATGACCGGGAAGAGGACCTCGCCGA
>JBOHPM010000058.1:0-11130 GCA_050731715.1 Candidatus Rokuibacteriota bacterium | reverse complement strand
ATCCTCGGGCTGGCCGAGACCGGAACCGGCAAGGGCGGGCGCATCGTGTTCTTCTCGGCGGGTCGCCATCACCACGACCTGTCCTGCGAGCTGGCGCGCGCCGACGGGCCGGGCCCGCAACCCAAGGGCCTCCCCGGCCTCTATCACATCGCCTTCGCGATCGGCGCCTCCCGCGAGGAGCTGGCGGCGGGCCGGCGCCACGCCGAAGCCCACGGGCTCACCCCCTTCGGGGAGACGGAGGCCTCCTTCAGCGTCCGCGACCCCGACGGTCACGAGATCGAGCTGTACGTCGACCTCCGGGGGCGCGGGCTCACGTGAGGCGCCGGCGCAGCCAGGCCGACGCCGCCTCCGACGCGATGACGACGGCGAGCACGATCGTCAGCACCATGCCGACCCGGGCCCACTCGAGCCCGAGGATCGCCTCGTTGAGCGCGAACCCGATGCCGCCGGCGCCCACCAGCCCCAGGACCGTCGACTCGCGGATGTTGATGTCCCAGCGGTAGATCGCCACGCCGGCGAAGACCGGGCGCACCTGGGGCACGATGGCGTAGAGGAGCACCTGCCCACGGCTGGCCCCGGTGGCGGCCACGGCCTCGACCTGACCGGCATCGATCTCCTCGATGCCCTCGGCCAGCAGCTTGGAGACGAAACCGATCGAGCGCACCGCCACGGCCAGAACTCCGGCCAGCGAGCCCGGCCCCACCACGATGATGAAGATCAGCGCCCAGATGAGCGTGTCCACCGAGCGGCTGACGACCATCACCAGGCGGGCCAGCACGTAGGTGGCCCGGTTCAGCGTGGTGTTGAGCGCCGCCAGCAGCGCCACCGGGAGCGAGAGCCCGATGGCCAGCGCCGTGCCCAGCGTGGCGATATTGATTGTCTGGATCAGCGGGCCGAGCAGCGCGGGCCCCGCCGACCACTCCGGCGGCAGCATCCGCCCGAGCAGATCGGTGATCTGCCACGGCGCGTCCACAACGTACTCCCAGCGGATGCCCAGCCGCGCGAGCATGACGGCGGCAATCACGCCCAGGGCGAGCCGGCCCAGCGTGCGGGCCGCCGCCTGCAGCGGCGTGAAGCGACGCCATGGCACTCCCCCCGGGAGCCCGCGCTCGGAACGCGGCGCTGACGGGTCGGCCATGCTACTGCACGGCGCGGCGGGCCACGGCGCTCACGGCCTCACCCAGCAGCACGATGGCGACGATGACGAGCAGGATGGCCAGCGCGAAATCGTAGTCGTACCGGGAGAAGGCGTTATAGAGGGTCGAGCCGATGCCGCCCGCCCCCACGATCCCGATAATGGTCGACTGCCGCAGATGGATGTCCCACTGGTAGATGGTGAGCCCGATGACCCGAGGCAACACCTGGGGCAGCACACCGTAGACGAGGATCTGGCCCCGGGAGGCGCCGGTGGCGCGTACGCCCTCGATCTGCCCGCGGTCGATCCGCTCGATCTCCTCGGCCAGCAGCTTCGAGAAGAAGCCGACCGAGTTGACCGTCAGCGTGAGAACGCCGGCCAGCGGGCCAAAGCCCACCGCCTTGACGAAGAGGATGCCGACGATCAGCTCGTGGAAGGTGCGGCCGAGCGTGATCGTGCCCCGCCCGACGCCGTAGACCGGCAGCGGGACCACGTTGCGGGCGGCCAGCACCGCGACGGGCACGCCCAGGAGCACGCCCAGGAGCGTGGAGAGCGTGGCGATCTCGATGCTCTCGAGCACGCCGCTGGCCAGCAACCCGAGGCGCTGGAAGTCCGGGGGCACCGCGCTGGCCACCACCGCGCCCAGGCGGCCCAGGCCGCGGGCGACCCGCTCGGGGTTGACCTCGAGGTTCAGCGCGTTCCAGCCCAGGAACGCGGCGAGCAGGGTCAAGGCTAGCGGCCCTAGCCAGGGCCGGGGCCAGACGGACGGCGGGCGCCAGCAGCCCTGGCTCATCGCGGCGCCTCGGCGGTGTCCCAGCGGCCGCCGTAGACGCGCTCGAGCGCCTCGGCGCCGAGGTCGCCAACCGCGCCGTCATACACCACCTCACCGTCGCGCAGCCCGATGATCCGGCGAGCGAACATCCGTGCCAGCGGTACGTCGTGCATGTTGACCAGCGCAGGAATGCCGTCCTCGGCGGCCAGCTCGACGATGAGCCGCATCACGGCCTCCGAGGTGCGCGGGTCCAGGCTGGAGGTCGGCTCGTCGACGAGCAGGATCTTGGGACGCTGCACAAGGGCCCGGGCGATGCCGACGCGCTGGCGCTGGCCGCCCGACAGCTCGTCGGCCCGCTTGTTCTCGAACCCGGCGAGCCCCACGCGGGCCAGGGTGCGGAACGCCGCCTCGATGTCTGGCGCAGGAAAGCGCCGGCGCCAGGCCTGCCAGGTGCTCACGGAGCCGAGCCGGCCGGAAAGCACGTTCTCCATCGCGGTCAGCCGCTCGACCAGATTGAACTCCTGGAAGATCATGCCCATGGCCCGGCGGGCCTCGCGCAGGGCGGCGGGATCGAGCGTCGTGATCTCCAGGCCGTCCAGACGCACCGAGCCGGCGTCGGGCTCGACCAGACGATTGATGCAGCGCAGGAGCGTGGACTTGCCGGCCCCCGAAGGCCCGATGATGAAGACGGCGTCGTGGCCGGCCACGGTGACGGAGACGCCGCGCAGGGCGCGGTCCCCCGTGGGGTATGTCTTGGCGAGCCCCGCCACCTCGAGCACGCGCGGCGGGGGACGCTACTCGCGGGTCGGCTTGTGCAGCTTCTTGTACTCCGGCGAGTCCTTGGTGAAGGTGACCCCGTTGGCCACGAGGATGCCGAGCACCGACTCCCAGTCCCGGGCGTAGTTGACGGGCATGAAGCCGGTGCGGTCCTTGAACTCCCGGCCCACGCTGGTGCCCGCGAACCCAAAACCAAAAAATGCCTCCTTGAGCTTCTCCACCAGCCCGAGGTCGAGATGGTGCGCGTAGGCGAAGCCGGCGGTCGGAAAGACCGGCGAGGTATAGATGACCTTGAGGTCGCCGGCCTTGACCACGCCGCGCGCGATCATGCGCGCCATCACGGTGTCGGCGACGGCCGCGGCGTCGTAGTCGCCGTGGGCCACGCCCAGGATGCTGTTGTCGTGCTTGCCCGAGAAGACGATCTCGTAGTCGCGGCCCGGAGTCGTGCCCATGCGCGAGAAGAAGTAGACAGGGGCCTGGTGACCGGAGCTCGAGGTCTGGGAGACGTGAGCCACCCGCTTGCCCTTGAGGTCGGCGATCGACTTGATGCGGTCGTTCTTCGCGTGGGCGATGACGACCAGGTGGTAGCCGGAGGGCCCCTGGGCGTCCCGCATGATGGCGAAGGGCACGGCGCCGGCGAGGTTCACCGCGTAGACCAGGCTCCCGGTGGAGTACGCCGAGAGATGCAGGCGGCCCGAGCGCATCGCCTCGATCTGGGCGGCGTAGTTCTGCAGGCCGAAGTACTTCGTCTTCCGGCCGGTGACCTTCTCCACGTGCTTGAGGAAATCGGCCCAGGCCCCCTCGTACACGGCCGGGTCCTCGACGGGCGCGTAGGTGAAGATCAGCGTGTCCGGGCTCACCAGCCGCCCCCGGTCTTTCGGCGGGTCGGCCACCAGGTCACGGTTGTCGTCGCAGTAGAGCGGATCGAGCTGGCCCCGGTGCGCGCAGGGCTCGGCGGCCGGAGCCGCGGCGACGGTCGTCAGCACGAGGACCGGGAGCAGAGGCAGGACGAGGCGGAGGGCTCGACGTGCCATCGCGAGTTTCTCCTGGCGCGTACTGTAGTGGGGGCCCCGGGCACCGTCAAGCGCGCGGCGCTCAGACACCGAAGGCGTCCAGGCCGGTGATGTCGCGGCCAACGATCAGGGTGTGGATGTCGTGGGTCCCCTCGTACGTCTTGACCGTCTCCAGATTCATCATGTGCCGGATCACGGGGTGGTCGTCGATGATCCCGGCGGCGCCCAGGACGTCCCGAGCCAGCCGGGCCGTTTCCAGGGCCATCCAGACGTTGTTCATCTTGGCCATGGAGACCTGCTGGGGACGAAGCTGCCCCTGATCTTTGAGTCGCCCCAGCTGCAGCACCAGGAGCTGGGCCTTGGTGATCTCGGTGATCATCCACACGAGCTTCTGCTGCACGAGCTGGAAGGCCCCGATGGGCTTGTCGAACTGGATGCGCTGCTGGGCGTACTGCAGCGTCCAGTCGTAGCACGCCATGGCCGCGCCCACCGCGCCCCAGGCGATGCCGTAGCGGGCCTGGTTCAGGCACGACAACGGCCCCCGGAGCCCCTTGACCCCGGGCAGCTTGTTCTCCAGCGGGATCGCGCAGTCCTGGAAGGCGAGCTCGGAGGTGATCGAGGCCCGCATCGAGAACTTGCCGTGGATGTCGAGCGTGGAATAGCCGGGCGTCCCGCGCTCCACCAGATACCCGTAGATCTCGCCGTCGTCCTCCTTGGCCCACACCAGCGCCACGTCGGCGATCGAGCCGTTCGTGATCCAGAGCTTGGTCCCCTGCAGCACGTAGCGATCGCCCCGGCGGTGGGCCCGCGTTTTCATGCCCCCCGGGTCGGAGCCGTGGTCGGGCTCGGTGAGACCGAAGCACCCGATCTTCTCGCCCCGGGCCATGGCCGGCAGCCACCGCTCCTTCTGGGCCTCGCTGCCGTAGCTCCAGATCGGGTACATGACGAGGCCGCTCTGCACGGAGGCGCAGGAGCGCAGGCCCGAGTCGCCCCGCTCGAGCTCCTGCATGATGAGGCCGTAGGCCACGTGGTTGAGGCCCGCGCAGCCGTAGCCCTTGAGGGTAGCCCCGAACACCCCGAGCTCGCCCAGCTTGGGGATCAGCGCCACGGGAAAGGTGCCGGCACGATGGTGCTCGGTCACCAGGGGCAGGAACTCCGTCTCCACCCAGTCCCGGATGGCGTCGCGCACCATGCGCTCCTCCTCCCCGAGGAGGTCTTCGATGCGGTAGTAGTCGACGCCGCGGAACTTCTCCATCACGGCCTCCCTGAGGAGCGGATCCAGCCTACAGGCGAATCGGGTTGAAGTCGGTCCGGTAGTCGAACGTATCCAGGCCCTCGCGGGATTTCAACCAGCCCACTACCACATACGTGAGCGGGGTGGCCACCGCCTCGTAGACGACCTTGACGGCCCACTGGCCGACCACGATCGCGGGCAGCGCCCCGGCCGGCACCGTCCCCGCGAAGGCCAGGGTGATGAAGACCGCGGAGTCCAGGGCCTGGCCCACGACGGTCGAGCCGATGGTCCGGAGCCAGAGCCAGCGGCCGCGGGTCGCAACTTTCAGCTTGGCCAGCACGAAGGCGTTGGCGAACTCGCCCACGAGGTAGGCGGCAAACGACGCGCCGAGGATCCGGGGCGATTGCCCCAGCACCTCCTCCCAGGCGGGCTGGCCACGCCAGAACGGCGCCGGCGCGATCTCGCCGCCGATCCAGATCGCCAGGACCATGAGCGCGTTGCACACGAAGCCCAGCCAGATGACCCGCCGGGTCGCCCCGTAGCCCCAGACCTCGGTCAGCACGTCGGCCAGGATGTAGGAGAGCGGGAACACGATGACGGCCACGGGCAGGACCAGGCCCGCCACCACGATCAGCTTGGCCGCAATGATGTTGGCGGTGAGCAGGCAGGTCACGAACAGCGTCGCGCATACCGTGAAGCGCCAGCTCATCGCGGTTGATTGTACCGTCGCAAGAACTCCCTGAAGTTGGCCCGCAGATAGGCCGCGGCCAGGGCCTCGGCCTCGCGGGCCTCCGCCTCGCGCCCGCGGCCCCTGAGCACGGCGGCGTACGATCGCAGCCGCTCGGCGGGATCGATGCGGAAGACGCCCGTGCCCGATCGCCGGGCCCGCTCGACCTGGTCCAGCACCTCGGCCGCCCCCGCCAGCCGGCCCACCTCTCGGAGCAGAGCGGCGTACCGCTCGAGTGCCGCAATGACCTGCGCCGACGGGTTCACCGGGGTGAAGATCAGGCTCGTGAGCATCGCCTCCACCTCGCCATCGATCGCCGGCTGCCAGCTCGTGGACCGGAACCGCTGGGAGTACGCCACGTCGACGACCTTCCGGGGCTGCAGGGCCGGCAGATGCGGGTGCACGCAGCGGAGTCCCCGCACGCCCAGCGCGAACACCTCCCCCTCGAACTTGGGGACCTCCTGATCATGGGCGGCGACGCGGTACCGGAGGCAGTCGGCGCCGAGCCAGGTCGTAGGCGTCGCCTCGACGCTGACCCGGGTGAAGCGCCGGGCGCTCCACTCGTCGCGGAGCTCGGCGGTGAGGCGCTGGAGCAGGACGTCGCGGTCGTTACCGGGCAGCTCGGCCTCGGCCACGCCGGCCAGGGCCAGGGCCGTGTGCACCCCGCCCGCCGGCGTCGCCGACTTCGTGAAGACGACGTCCTGGCCGCGCTCGCGCCGGGAGATTTCCCGGGCCCAGCCCTCGCCCCGGGGCGGCAGGAGCAAGAAGCCGAAGAGCTCCTCGTAGCCCCGCTGCCTGAGGCAGGAGCCCAGCAGGTGGTCCACCAGGCCGTCGAGCAAGGCGTTGAGCTCGTCGTCGTTCGAGTAAGTGACGAGCACGCGCCGCTCGGGCCGCGTGACGATCCTCCGCACGCGCGTCTCGATGACGAAGTCGTTGCCCAGGGAGGCCTGGGCGGTGGCCAGGCACTCGCGGCGATCCCGCTCGGCCCGTGTGGGGCCGGGGGTTGCGGTCAGGTCCACGTCGGGCACCTCGGGGACCCCTGCGCAGCCGGCGAGGACGGCCAGGAGCACGGCGAGGATGGCGGCCAGGGAGCAGAGCGATCGCGTCGGGGACGGTCGTCGCACCTCACGCGAACCGGGGGGGAAACGGGGGGGGCGGTGGTCCGGCGTCACGCGAATGGGGAGGATACGGAGGGGGCGGGCCGCCCCCTCCGTTATACATTGGTGGCGATCGCGGGCGGCTCGTCGGCCAGGGCCCGCTCCAGCGCCCGGGCCAGTTCCGCATCGTGATCGTGCGCCGTCGCGAAGATGCGGCACTGGGCGACCTTGCCCGGCAGGTATTTGAGAATCTCGGTCAGCGGCTCGGCGGCCACCTCGCTCTTGCCGGCGTCGTAGACATAGATCTGGCGGTCGCCCATCTTGAGCGGGTTGAGCGGGCGAGGGTCCTGCATGGCCATGTCGATCTTGAAGTCCACCGCTTTGAGCCCGGGCGGCAGGTACACGCGGACGCGCCGCTCGACCGTCTCCACGTCGAGGAACCCCTGGCCGCGCTTGGGCTCGAAGAGGTCCAGCACGACCTCGTGCGACATCCGCCACTTGAGCTGGCGGTCGAGGATCTTGCGCCACTCGGCCCCCAGCGTCCGCCGCTCGGGCTCCGTGGCCTCCTTCCAGCGCCCCACCTCCTCGAGCAGCGTCCACTCGGTGAGATGCAGGTACGGGTGCAGCTCCTTGCGGAGGTCGCAGGGGAAGGCCAGCCGCATCGTGTCCCGGAAGATCTCTTTGAGGTGCAGGTCGATCCCGCGGGTCGTCCGGTGGTAGTAGACGTTGGTGTACATGTAGAAGCGGGCGTTCAGGAACATGATGAAGGCGCCGAGCCCGCTCCGGTCGAGCGTGAGCCCTTTCTCGGAGAAGAACGAGTAGTAGATGATCCGCTCGATGTCGATGGGACCCACCGCCACCCCGCACATGTAGGCGTCGCGGAGCACGTAATCCATGTTGTCGGCGGTGTACACGCCGCTCAACAGAGGCTTGAGGAAGGGCAGCCAGCGGGGATGGGACTCCAGGGGCTGGGTGTAGGTCTTGCCCATCAGGTAGCAGATCCACTCGGGGTCGATGACCTCGCCAGCCTGAAAAGCGCCGCTCGGGCTCCGGCGCAGGCTGCGGATCTGCTCCCCGAGCTCCTCGCGAATGATCCGCTGGCCTACCAGCTCGTGGGTCAGCTCGAAGTCGAGGAGGAAGTTGTCGTCGAAGAAGTGGCCGAAGGGGCCGTGGCCGACGTCGTGCAGGAGGCCGGCCATGCGGAGCAGCTCCTCCACCAGCGGGGCCGACGGCGCGTCGGCGAAGACGGCCCGCAGGGACGGGTAGAGCTGTTGGGCTAGCCGGCCGGCCAGGTGCATGGCTCCCAGCGAGTGCTGGAAGCGGCTGTGCTCGGCGGCAGGAAAGACCCAGCGCGCCGACTGAAGCTGGGGAATGCGCCGCAGCCGCTGCACCCAGGGCGTGTCGATGACGTCCTGCTCGGTGGCCTCGCCGGGGATGCCGCCGGCCCGGGTGTAGAGAATGTACTGGTGAATGGGATCAGCGATGAGCCCGCGGCCCTGATAGGTGTCGGCGGCACCCTTCATGCTGTCCGGATTATCTAGCGGGGTGGCATGCGCAGCAACCGGTAGCGATCGATCGACGCCACGGGAATGACGTGGCGCGTGCCCTCGCGCTGCACGGCAATGCGCACCACGTCGCCAGCCTGGCCCCGCCAGAGGACCTCGTAGAAGTGCTCCTGCGAGCCCACCGCGACCCCGTTGACGCTCACGATACGGTCACCCTTGCGGAAGCCGGCCGTGGCCGACGGCCCCGCTGGGGCCACGCCCTCGATCACGACACCGCTCGGGGTCGCCGCCGTGTAGAGGCCGAGCCAGGGTCGCGGTCGTCGACTCACCACCCGGCCCGCCGCGACGAGCTCGTCCTTGACGGGCACGAACTTCTCGATGGGGATGGCGAGGTTGAGGTAGGGCGCCTGCCCGAGGCGCAGCGAGGCAACGCCGATCACGGCGCCGGCCGCGTCGACCACCACGCTGCCGCCCCAGGAGGAGCTGGCCGGCGTGATCAGCAGGGCCCGATCCAGCATGTACTCCCAGAAGCCGGCGAAGCGGCGGATGCTCTGCACGGAGCCGGTGACGTACACGAGCGAGTTGTCCTCGTCCACGCCCACGGTGCCGGTCAGCATCCCGCGCGCGGCGTCGTGGGACTGGCCCAAGGTGGCGGCCAGCCAGGGCCCGGGCCCCTCGAGCCCGACCACGCCGAGCCCGGACTCGAGGTCGAGGCCGACGAGCCGGGCGGGGACGGTGCGGCCGTCACGCAGCACGGCCTCGATGGTGACGGCATCGAGCAGGAGGTAGCTGACCGTGAGCGCGTAGCCGCCGCGATCGAAGATCACCCCGGTGCCGAAGCGCCGGGCGCCCAGACGGGCGCTGGAGGCCGCGGCCTCGGGGGCGCGGACCCGCAGGCCCACGATGGCCGGCTCCACACGCTTGACGTACGACGGCTCGGCAGGAATGCTCCCCGGATGGCTCCGCGGCTCGCGGGCTTGGGGGACCGCCTCGGCGGCCGCCACCACGGCCAGCACAACGGCGAGCGCGACGGTCAGGCCCCGGGCCATGCCTCTCTCCTTGCTCAGCGCGAGCCGTACTGCTGCTGGTAGTACGCGGCGAACGCGCCCGACTTGAGGGCCCGCCACCAGGCCTCGTGCTCGCGGTACCAGCGCACGGTGGCCGCGAGCCCGTCGAGGAATCGGTGGCGCGGCGTCCAGCCGAGCCGGCGCACTTTGCTCGCGTCGAGCGAATAGCGCCGATCGTGGCCGGGCCGGTCCGTCACCAGCTGTACCAGCGTCGGAGGCTTGCCGGTCAGCCGCAGAATCTCCTGGGTGACGGCGATGTTCTCGAGCTCGTGGCCGGCGCCGACGTTGTAGATCTCGCCGGCGACGCCCTGCCGGAGCACCAGGTCGATCGCCTCACAGTTGTCGAGGACGTAGAGCCAGTCCCGCACGTTGCGGCCGTCGCCGTAGAGCGGCAAGGGCTGGTCGTCCAGGGCGTTGGTGATGAACAGCGGGATGACCTTCTCGGGGTGCTGGTAGGGCCCGAAGTTGTTCGACGAGCGGGTGATCACGACGGGCAGCCGGTAGGTCCGCCAGTAAGCCAGGGCCAGCAGGTCGGCGCCGGCCTTGGCAGCCGAATACGGATTGGACGGGCGCAGGGGATCGCTCTCCCGCGCCGAGCCGGTGGCCAGACTGCCGTAGACCTCATCCGTGCTGATCTGCACGAAGCGGGAGACGCTCAGCTCCCGGACGGCCTCCAGCAGCGTGAAGACGCCGAAGACGTCGGTCTTTAGAAACGCATCGGCCCCCAGCAGCGAGCGGTCGACATGGGATTCCGCGGCAAAATTGACGACGGCGTCGATGCCGCGGAGGGTCTCGCGCACGAGCTTGCTGTCGCAGACGTCTCCGTGCACGAAGCGGTAGCGGGGATCCTCGGCCAGGTCGGCAACGTTCTGGAGGTTGCCGGCGTAGGTGAGCTTGTCCAGGTTGACGACGGAATCGTCGGGATGGGCGCTCAGGACGTGGCGGATGAAGCTCGACCCGATGAACCCGGCCCCGCCGGTGACGAGCAGCCGCACGCTACCCCCGCGTCACATCCCAGACGTCGGCGCCCAGGTAATCCCAGGGAAGTCGTCCCTCATCCGTCTCGGCCGGCTCCGCGGTGAACTGCACGTCGACGAAGTAGATGATGCGGCCGGTGGCGGTCCCCAGGTTGCGTACGCCGTGGGCCACCCCCGGCGGGACGCGGATCAGCCGCGAGCTGCCGTCACCCAGCACGAGCCGCATCCGGGCGCCTTCGGTGGGCGATCCCTTGCGGACGTCGACGAGCACGAGCAGCATCCGGTCGGAGGGCGGCACGTACCACACGTCGGTCTGCCGGACGTGCAGGTGGAAGGCCTTGATCACGCCAGGCGCAAGCTCGCTGTAGTTGATCTGGCGCAGGGTGAAGCCGGCGGGGGCCTGGGTCCGGCCGTCGCTCAGGCGAGCCAGCTCGGTGAGGGCGCCGCCGTCGTCGCGGTGGCGGGAGAGCTCGACGATCTCCACGCCCTCGATGCGGGCCGCCGCCGCGTACGACTGCACCTTGAACGCGCGCTTGGCGTCCGGGCTCAACTCCACCGCGCAATCCTAGCACGCGGAGGAGAAACTCGCTCCCCTCAGCTCGTCCCCTCGACCAGCCGCAGCAGGTACTGACCGTAGGAGTTCCCCCGCATGGGCTCGGCGATCCGGCGGACGTCCTCGGCGGTGATGTAGCCCATCAGAAAGGCGATCTCCTCGACGCAGGCGACCATCAGCCCCTGTCGGTCCTCCAGGGTCTGGATGAAGCTCGAGGCCTGGAGCAACGTCTCGTGGGTGCCGGTGTCGAGCCAGGCGATCCCCCGCCCCAGC